>JBJTWS010000272.1:0-2875 GCA_046081905.1 Synechococcus sp.
AGTCAGCTTCTGGAATCCCAGCAGGGGCGCTGCTCATCTCAAGCCGTCTCCGTCTGAGATCCGAGCAGGAATCAGGCGGCTGTCAAGCATTTAGCCGAGCCGCTCGCCACCCGGCACTGTCCCGCCCCCTGAACGAATACGTTCGGTCACCAGATCGACAGGTTGTTGGAGAAGGTCTTCCAGGAACAGCTGAAGGCCATAGAAGCGTCTGGCTGTGGCCGGACCGTCGAAGGCCACCAGCAGATCCACATCGCTGCAGGGTGTTGCCGTGCCGCGGGCCCAGGAGCCGAAGATCCGCAGGCTGCGCACGCCGAAGCGCTCACTCCAGACGGGCGCGTGCAGGTGCAAACGGTTGATCAACGTTTCGGAACTGACCTCCATGGCCGGCAGTGGGCTCTCAGACGTGGCCTGGGATGACGCTAAACCGCCAACGCCATCACCGGCATTCACATCGCCGGAATCTCCCGCTCCAGCCGCCCGGTAGCGGAGGCGGCGGTGGTGGTGCTCTGGCTCTCCCAGTGGAACAGGGAGGGGCCGAGGGCCAGGTCGCTGTAGCGGGTGGTGGGGGAGAAGAGGGCTTCGCTCTTCTTGAGGGTGATGAACAGCAGCAGCTGGCGCAGTTCCTCCCGCCAGGCGCGGGCCTGCCACAGCACGGCCAGGTGTTCGTGGCTTCGCGATGAGGAGGCCCATGACCACCACGCCGACCCCATTGGTGACCCGCGAGGCGTTGCAGGCCTTCACATTCCGATGCCGACATTCTGGTGGTGATGCCGTTCGAGGGTTGCCACCTGGCCAAGATCCGGGAGATGCGCCGTCTCTGCCCGGTGCGATTCCCCCTGGATCTACTGGTGCGGCGGCCGGAAGAGATCGAGGTTCGCTACCGGGGGGGGTGATCCGGTCGTGCGCGAGGCGCTTGACCAGGGAGAGGTGCGTCATGGATAAACACTGGTCGGCCGTGCCGGAGTGGATTGGCAAGGCGGAAGGCGATTGGGAAGCCATGGAAATCCTTCTGACCAGGAACAGCCCCTGTGCTTGCGCTGCTTTGCGGCCGCGACGGGAGTCGTGTCACTGGAGCAGAATGAATCTCACGTCAGGGGATGGCTTTGCTGCTCCACCCAGCTGGTGTATGCCCTTCGAGCAAGGCCACCAGAAGCCACAGCAAGGATTGTGGCTTCTGCCGCATCCACTGACGCCCTGAGTTCATGGCCGTTGAGCATCAACATCACCTCCGTGGCGGCGTGACCAATTCGTTTGTTACCATCCACGAAGGGATGATTGGTGATGAGCGGAAACCGAGACAGACGGCTTTATCGATGATCGTTGGATAAAGATCATCGCCAGAAAAGGTGAGACGAGGCTGGCTCAGTGCAGCTTCCAGCAGGCCAAGATCTCTCAGTCCTGGTGAGCCGCCGCTGGTGATGATCAGCTGGCGATGAAGCTCCAGCACCTCACCAAGTTGAAGAAAGCGGATCACGCCAGACGACGGTAGAGCTCCTCATTCTGTGAGAGAACTCTCGAAGCAATAGTTTCGAAATCAGCGGAAGGGCGATTGAGCAGATCCCGAATGGCTGCAGCCGCCAGGTCTTCCTGGGGCACGTTCAGGCGGCGGGCCGTTTCAGCGAGGGCTCTGGTCTGCTCGTCGCTGAGCTGGATGGAAAAGACCATGGCGACCCTCACTGGCCTGAGCCTAGGTGAAACCCGATGGCAGAGCTCTGACTAGCCCCCCTCAAACCGCCAACCACGCCGCTATGCCAAGCAACAGCCTGGCAGCCAGGTCGCCGCTGCTCCCGCACGTAACCGAATGCTTCCGCGCAGCGGTACAGCAGCACCGGTGAGCCTCGTGCCTCGCGGTGGATCCATGGGGTGTGATCGGTGAGCACGCCATAGCCGCAAGGCTTCTGCGTAGCCGAAGCCTTCTCGAAGAGAAGCAGTAGGCGGTTTGGATTCCGGCGCGGCTGTAGCGGACTTGCACCCGCTGCGGCACCGGCAGAGTTCAGCCCAGCGGGGAGCAGCGGGGCGCAGAACCTGAGCCACCGGCGCCGTACGGGCTCGTCCAGGACCTTCTAGTCGGTGACAGGGACGTAAGGGCACCGCTGAGGCCCTCCTCTTCGGCCATCAGAGCAGCTGCTGGAACTGCTCAGGTGTCAGACCTGCATCCCGGGCGATGGCGCCCATGGTGATGGCGTTGATCGGGTCGTGACGCGGAATCACGAGACGTGTGGTGCCATTGCTCATGATCAGGTGGCCTGATTCCCGCACGACGCGATAGCCGAGCTTCTGGAACACCCGCACGGCCTGCTTCTGGCTGATTCCCGGCAGCCGGGGCATTACAGCGCCAGTTCAAGCGTTTCCACGCTCTTCACCCCAGCCTCCTCGGCCTCCACCTCAAGCCAGAGGGCGATGGCCTCACGGATGTTTGCCAGGGCCTCATCGCGGCTCTCCCCCTGGGAATGGCACCCGGGCAGATCCAGACAGCTCACGGCCCAGCCTTCATCCGTTTCCAGGAGACGAATGCGATAGCTCATGGTGTGGCCCAGCCCTTTTGAGCCAGTCTGGCGGGTCTCAAACCGCCAACGCCATCACCGGTAGCCACGCCGCCGGAATATCCCGCTCCAACCTCCACCGAATCGCCATCGGCCGCTCACCCTCGTGGCTCTCGTACCGCGCAAACCCGAGACACACAAACGGCTCGGTGACCGTCCCCTGCCGCCGCTGCTCCCGTCGTCGTGGCGGCAGGGAAAAGGGACGAGGTCGAGCCGCCGCCTTCGCCGCCCCCCTCGCCCGCGCGCCCGCCAGGGGACGACGACATGGACGACAGCGACGACGACGACAATGATGCAGCGATATCGTGCTGCTGCTGCTGCTGCTGCTGCTG
>JBJTWS010000273.1:0-3504 GCA_046081905.1 Synechococcus sp.
GCAGTCCTGCGGCAGGGTGGACGCGCTGGAGGCCCGCATGGAGGCCAATGCCCAGCCCTACCTGGAGCCGAGCAGCGGCGACAACCTGTTTGAGGAACTGTTCGGCAGCAGCTCGAACCCTGCCGATGCCGCCGCACCGGCCAGCCTGGTCCAACAGCGCCAGCCCTTCAGCCTGTTCCCCAGCCTCTGGAGCTACGTGGACACGGCCCTGGAGGCGGTGGCCGAGCAGATGGAGCGCCGCGGCGAAAAACTCGACCTGCGTGCGGACCCGGAACCACAACGCCTGGAGATCACCCCTCCCAGCGACCCGCAGCGCCGCTACGACCGCTACCCGCGCGAACTGCAGCCCCCGCGGGGCCACCGCCTGGCCCTCTCCACCGAGGTAGCGGCCCTGCAGGGGGCCCTGGAGCAGAGCCGCCGGCAAGACTCCACCCGGCCGGAGCTGGAATACCTGTGGGATCTACACCCGCTGGTGGACTGGCTCGCGGACCGGGGGCAGATCGCCTTCCCACGCCACTGCGCACCGGTGCTCCAGCTCAGCGATGGGCTGGAGCCTGGAGAAGTGGTGATGGTGTTTCAGGGCACGATCCCCAACCAGAAGGGGATGCCGGTGGTGCAGGAGTGGGTGGCGGTGCGATTCGCCGGATCGGGGCTGAACGTGGTGGCAGTGGAGCCGTTTGCGGCGGTGGCCGAGCGGCTACAGCTGGGCCGTAAGCCCTACGCCAATTCCAATGCCTCGATCCCGGAGCACCTACGCAAGCAGCTGCCCTATGCGGTGGAAAAGGCGTATGCCTACCTGCGTGCCTGCAGCGAGCGCTGGACCGCGCGCATGCAGCCGGAGCTGGAGGCGCAGCGCGAACGCCTGAAGCGCTTGAGGCGCAGGCAGTTAGAGCACCTTCAGCTGGAGTTTGCCAATAAAGAGGATCGGCGTCCGCAGCAGCCGCAGCAGGTCAAGGAAAAGCTCCGGCTGGCCAAGCGGAAGGCAATCGACGTGCGCTTCGATGACCACGAGCGCTTCGTGAACGAGGTGATGACGATCGAACCGTCCCCTTACCTGAAGGTGGTGGCTGTGCTGCATCGGGAGGCCTGAGATGAACCGCCGATTAACCAGCGCCGCGCAGCTGCTCCCAGCACCCTCGGGGGTTAAGCAACGGCAGGGGTGGCTTGCTGCAGGCGAGCACGCCCTGATCACCCGTTACGAACAGATCGGCTTGCACGAGCACGGCACTGGCCACCACCCACTCGTCGTCGGCATCCACCAGCCCCAGCTCAAGGGTCTGGGCAGGTGTCGGAGCTACGGGCTGCTCACGCAGGAACGCCTCAATCGCGTCGACCTGCTGGGCGGGCAAGCGACCTTTGCGGCTGAGCACGTTGCGCAACTCAGCCAGCACCACCTCGCTGGTGACAAGGGTGTGCTCGGTGAGCACCAGGCGCAGCAGATCGGCGCAGAGTCCACGCGCCAGAAAGGCACTCACCAGCACGTTGGTGTCAAAGAAAACGCGCACGCTGCTCAGGAAACAGCCGCGAACACGTCCTCATCGGTGAGCCAGCCGGCGGCTTCCCCAAAGGGCAGGGCCTGGCGGCGCAGGCGCTCAAAGCGCATCAGCTGCAGCTGGCGCCTGAGGGCATCGCGCACGATCTCGCCACGGGAGCGACCGGTTTCGGCGCAGGCAGCCTCCAGACCCCGCTCCAGCTCCTCGTCGAGGCGGATGGTGAGCGAACGATTGTTCATGCACCACATTGTAGTGCCGCCGGTGCCTCCCTGGCTTCGTCCGCCTCTCTGATGACCCTCGAACCCAGCCTCCGCCGCAACACGCTCAAGCCATGGCCCTCCCAGGTATCAGCAACGCCAACGAGTTCTATTCCGCCCACTACCTCGAGAGCGTGCTGGCGGGCGACATCAAGAAGGTGCGCGATCGCTGGGCTGAGGAGGCCACGGCTCAACTCCAGGCCGATCCCCTTGCCGATGTCTCCACGCCGGAGGTGCTCTTCAAGGCGCTGCGCAAACCCTGGCAGAAGCTGCGAGAGGCGGAGCTGGGCATCACGGCGGATCCCGCCGAGCGCCTGCGGCTGCAGCGTGAGCTGTTCTTCCAGCCGCTCTGCGAAGCCCTGGGCTACCCCTATGCCCCCAAGGCCGAACCCGTCTTGATCGGTGGTGAGGCCTACCAGATCCCGCTCCTGGGGGAGGTGAGCAACGCCAAGGGCGTGCCCTGGCTGTGGCTGGTGGAGTGCTTCAACCCCAACGATGAGCCTGCCGACCCCCTGGAGCTCACGATCGCCACCAGCTGGGCCTGTCAGATCGAAGACCCTTCCTTGGGCACGGTGCTCACCGATGGCGATGGCCAGGGCAGCGAAACCTGGGAGAAGCTGATCTCCGAGCGGGTGTTCGGCCAGGAGATCCCGCCGCGCTGGGTGCTGGCGGTGAGCCGCGACCAGTTGCTGCTGATCGATCGCCAGAAGTGGGCGGCTTCACGTCTGCTGCGCTTTGAGCTCGACACGCTGCTGGGTGAGAACAACCCCGATGCCCTGCTGGCGGCGGCCACGCTGCTGCACCGCGAGCACACCTGCCCCACGGGCGGCGGCACGCCCCTGCTCGATGAGCTGGATGAGAACAGCCACAAGCACGCCTATGAGGTGAGCGGTGATCTCAAGTACGCCCTGCGCAGGTCGATCGAACTGCTCGGCAATGAGGTAGTGGCCTTCATCAAGGCCCAGAAGAAGGGCGTGTTTTCGGAACGGCTAGATCCAGACCAGCTGACGCTAGAACTGCTGCGATTCATGTACCGGCTGCTGTTCCTCTTCTTTATCGAGAGTCGCTCCAAGCAGTTGGGCTATGCGCCCATGGGCAACGAAGTATTCCGGCTCGGCTATAGCCTCGAGAGCTTGCGGGATCTTGACAGTACCGAGCTGGCCACGGAGGAAGACCGCGAAGGCACTTACGTCAGTGAGTCGCTGGATCGGCTGTTCCAAATGATCTGGGAGGGCTACCCGAAGAAGGGAGATCATGAGGCGGTGCAGCCTGATCTGGAGGGCACCACGGAGGTGATCCATGAAACCTTCCGGGTGGTGCCGCTGCGCTCCCACCTCTTCGATCCGGAGCGGCTGCCGATCCTCAACGGCCTGCTCAAGGACGAGAAAGGAGAGAAACGCTGGCCGAAGGTGCGCTTCCGCAACGTGGTGCTGCGCGAGGTGATCGAGCTGATGTCGCTCACCAAGGAGGGCAAGGGCAAGCGGCGCGGCCGGGTGAGCTACTCGCAGCTGGGCATCAACCAGTTGGGCGCCGTGTATGAGGCCCTGCTCAGCTTCCGGGGATTCTTCGCTGAAGAAGACCTCTACGAGGTGCAGCCGGCCCCGAAAAAGGGGAGTATTCGTTCAGGGGGCGGGACAGTGCCGGGTGGCGAGCGGCTCCGCTAAATGCTTGACAGCCGCCTGATTCCTGCTTGGATCTCAGACGGAGACGGCTTGAGATGAGCAGCGCCCCTGCTGGGATTCCAGAAGCTGACT
>JBJTWS010000274.1:0-2600 GCA_046081905.1 Synechococcus sp.
GATGGCCAGCGGCGTGCTGCTGTGCTGGGTGAGGCTGTCGAACAGCACGTTGGTCGCGGCCCGCTCACGCGGATCCACGCCGATGAAGATGGGGATGGGCTGCGTCATGGCTCGGATCGTAAAGCGCTCCACAACGGCCGCCCCCGCTGCACCAGAGCCGCCACAGCCTGGGGATCCGCGGCGGCGGCGCGGCCCTGCGCCACGGCCCGGTAGTGATCGGCCACCCGCCAGGCCTCGGTGCCGGGCTCAGCGGCGAAGCGCGGGATCAGGTGCAGATGCAGGTGGCGCGCACCCTCGCCGAAGGCGATGGCGTACACGCGATCGCAGCCGGTGAGCTGCTGCACCAGCCGCGAGGCCTGCTGCAGCACAGGCCCCCATGCCGCCGCTTCCCGAGCCGTGAAATCCAGCGGTCCGCCGAGATGGCGCAGGGCATCCAGCAACAGCCAACCCGGCAGGGGCGCCGGATCAGGATGGTGACGCAGCAACCACAGATCGTCGCGGCCGATCTCATAGAGCTGCCGCTGCTCCGGGTCGCTGTGGTGGTGACAGACACCGCAGCGATTCACAGACCTCGATCCGGCTGCCGGCACTCTGGCGCCTGCGGGCCACCGGTGCCGCCGGGGCTCCCGGATGGGCCAGGATTTCGGCAGCTGTACGGCCTGATTCCCATGCCCCTCACCCTGATCGCCGGCCCCTGCGTGATCGAGAGCCGCGATCTGGCGCTGCAGGTGGCGGAGCAGGTGAAGGCGATCACCGATCGCCTCGGCATTCACTACGTGTTCAAGGCCAGCTACGACAAGGCCAACCGCAGCTCGGGTGGATCGTTCCGCGGCCCCGGCGTGGAGGAGGGCCTGGCGGTGCTGGCGGAGGTGAAGCAGCAGCTGGGGCTGCCGGTGCTCACCGACATTCACGAAAGCCAGCAGGCCGCGCCGGTGGCCGAGGTGGTGGATGTGCTGCAGATCCCTGCCTTTCTCTGCCGCCAGACCGATCTGTTGCTGGCGGCCGCAGAGGCCACCCGCGGCACCGACAAGGTGATCAACGTGAAAAAGGGTCAGTTCCTCGCCCCGTGGGACATGGCCCAGGTGGTGAAGAAGCTGCGGGAGGCCGGCGTGGAGAACCTCTGGCTCACCGAACGGGGCAGCAGCTTTGGCTACAACACGCTGGTGGTGGATTACCGGGGGCTGCCGCAGCTGCAGGAGCTGGGTTGCCCGGTGATCTTTGACGCCACCCATTCGGTGCAACAGCCCGGCGGCAAGGGCACGAGCACCGGCGGGCAGCGGGAGTTCGTGGCACCCCTGGCCCGGGCCGCTGTGGCCGTGGGGGTGGACGGCCTGTTCATGGAGGTGCACCCCGATCCCGATCAGGCCCTGAGCGACGGGCCGAACATGGTGCCGCTGCACCGGCTGGAGCCGCTGCTGCGGCAGCTGCTGGAGATCCGCGCCGCCCTGGGCAGCAGCCTCGCCCCCAGCCATGCTTGAGCGCTGGCGCCGGCTGAAGCGGGAACTGGGCTGGCACCAGCGCGGCTGGCGGCGCCAGCTGCTGGGGGAGCGGGCCGAACCCAGCGAGTGGCAGGCGCTCGCGGCCTACCGGGGCCTGGTGCAGCAGGCCTGGCGGCAGACGCCGCTGCGCCCCGAGGTGGTGGCCGATGTGTGGAGCGGCGGCCAGTTCCGGAGCGCCGCTGGCTTACCGGCCTTTTTCAACCCCAGCCAACGCGAACGGGAAGGCTCCTCCCACCATTACGGCCACGACATCCAGCTCAAACGCCATGCGGAGCTGCCCCTGGTGGGCAGACCACTGCCCTTCCTGCTGGAGCATGGCTTGAAGGTGTCTGAAGAGGCGCAATTCGATCCGCCGCGCCCCTGGGCCCGTGGCGGCTACCTATGCATGGGGCCCCTGCGGGCCCAATGGCTGCGGGAGCGCTACGGCTGTGAGGCCCAAGCGATCGGCCCCTGGATCCTTTACGCCAAACCGCTGCTGGAGGCCGCTGAACTGGCGCAGCGCCGGCAGCAGCTGGGCAAAACGCTGCTGGTAGTTCTCGCCCACAGCTGGGACCGGGTGCAGCGGCGCAGCGATGACCAGGCCTGCATCGCGGCGGTCGAGGCCCTGAGCCAGCGCCAGGGCTATCTCAGCGTGATCTGGCTGCGCCATTGGCAGGATCCGCCTGCGCTGCCCCTGCCCAGCGCCTGGATCGTGGCCTGCAACGGCCACCGCTCCAACCCCTGGTTTCTCGACAGCCTGCGCACGCTGCTGGATCTCTGCGACGGACTGGCCAGCAACGCCTTCGGCACGCACCTGGGCTACGCCGTGGCCCTGGACAGATCCATCCACTGGCTCCACCAGCAGGCACAGCAGGACCTCTCAGCACTCACCACCGAGCAGGCAGCCCGGGAAGCGGCGGAATGGCGGGAGCGCGAGCGGCTGAGCATGGCGCTGGAGCAGGTGTTGCAGCCGACCGGTTCAGCGCCGGCGTCGCCAGGCCAGACCGGGGAGGCATTGCGTGAGCTGATGGAGCCTTACTGGGGCTTCACCCACCACCGCGACCCGCGGGCCCTGCGTCACTTGCTGAGCCAGCCGTTGGCATAAACCAGGCGGCGGTTGAG
>JBJTWS010000275.1:0-11142 GCA_046081905.1 Synechococcus sp.
AGTCAGCTTCTGGAATCCCAGCAGGGGCGCTGCTCATCTCAAGCCGTCTCCGTCTGAGATCCAAGCAGGAATCAGGCGGCTGTCAAGCATTTAGCGGAGCCGCTCGCCACCCGGCACTGTCCCGCCCCCTGAACGAATACCAGGTGATCTACCCCTCGGGGTGGGTGATGATCGATTCCGGTATGGACGAGCAGGTTCACAAGTTCTTTGGCGAGGGCCATCCCGAGCCCTACTGGCCCGAGCGCAATGCGTCCCTGCAGCAGGCCCTGAAACAGGCCAGGCTGATCCTGATCACCCACGAGCATGGGGATCACGTTGCCGGCGTGATCCGCTCGGGTTCCCGCCGCACGCTGGCCGCCAAAACCATGCTCACCCGCGAGCAGGTGCAGACGCTCACCGATCATCCGCAGATGCCGGAGATCGGCCTCACCGCAGAGATGGCCCGCGACTTCCTCGTGATCGACTACGAGAGCCTCCTTCCTGTGGCGCCGGGCATCGTGCTGATCAAGGCCCCGGGCCACACCCCGGGGCACCAGATGATCTACGTGAAACTCGATTCGGGCAGGGAGTTTCTGTTCATCGGCGATGTGGCCTGGACGCTCGAGAACGTGACCCAGCAGAAAACCAGGCCCGCGCGCACCATGGAGCGGGTGCACGAATACGCCCCCGCCCTACGGATGCAGCTGCAGTGGATCCAGGAGGTGATGGAACAGGATCAGTTGATCGTCATCCCCAGCCACGACGACAAACTGCTCCAGACCCTCACCAAGCAACAGCTCCTCAGCAATCCCCTGCTGCTTCGCTGATGGCCGCTGGCGGCGCCGATCAGGTGCTCGTGAGCACCAGTGGCCCGCGGGGGGCCGTGCCGAGGGGATCAGGCTCCACACTCACCCGCAGGCTGCGGGCCCGGCTGGTGGGCAGCGGCGGAATCAGCATGCCCACATGCCCCTGCTCGGTGGGAACGAACGAAACGCAGCCCACCGTTCGGCCATCCACATCGGCCCAGAGGCGATACACGTGGCCCGGCGGCGGGGGCGGCAGGTCGTTGAGCATCAGCACGTTGTGGGTGGCATTGCCGGTGACCATCACTTCACCGCTGGCCTTCACACCCGGCGCGGCCCCCACCAGGTTCAGATGACGGGCCACCCGCAGGTCTCCCGCCGGCGCCGCTGGTGGGGTGGGATCCCCGAGGCGGCGCTGCAGGAGGGCCAGCTGCTGGCGGGTGTCGTGCAGCTGAAGCCCGAGCCCCAGCACCGCCAACCCCAGCAGCGCCGGCACCAGGAGCCGCCCGAGGCGGGGCGACTCGCGCGCGGAGGCGACCTCCCGGCGCGGCGTCGGGGACGCCACCGGCGAACGCGCCAGCAGGCGGCGGCGCAGGCGGGCCGGCGGAGCCTCCTGGGCGGGCAGCGCCAGCGGCAGCAATTGCAGGGTGGTGCGGTATTCCTCCAGGCGGGCCCGAAGGGAGGGCTCCTGCTCCAGCAGGGCCTCCAGACGGGCGCACTCCTCGGAATCGAGGT
Source organism: Synechococcus sp. (assembly GCA_046081905.1). Classification (GTDB taxonomy): domain Bacteria; phylum Cyanobacteriota; class Cyanobacteriia; order PCC-6307; family Cyanobiaceae; genus CBW1002. The sequence continues at coordinate 1,518 of JBJTWS010000275.1, forward strand.
CACCGAGGGCATGGCCCGCAAGCAGGGCCTCCAGATCGGGATCCCGCTGGGGGTTCCGCTGCGGATCGTGCGACGTCATGGCTCCCTCCGGAAATCAAACAGCAGTTCCCGCAGGCGGATCAGGCCCTGGCGGGAGCGGGTCTTGACGGTGCCGAGCGGCAGGTGCAGCCGCTCGCCGATCGCCGACTGGCTCAGACCCTCGTAGTAGGCCAGCTCCAGCACCTCCCGCTGGGCGAGGTCCTCCTCCTCCACGGCTTGCTGGGGTCCCGGCACGGCCGCAGGGAAGAGCTGGTGCGACCAGCGTTGCACCAGCTGCCAGCGGTTGCTGCGCTGCTGCAGACGGTTGAGGGCCATCGAGCGGGTGAGCAGCAGCAGGTAGGCCAGCACCGGACCGCGGGAGGGCTCGTAGCGCCCCTGCTGCCAGTAGCGCAGGAACACATCGTGGGTGAGGTCCTCCGCCTCCTGGCGGGAGCGGCAGAGCCGCAGGGCCAGGCGGTACACTGGGGCGCCACAGCGGTCGTAGAGCGCCTCGAGATCCAAGGGCTGCTCGTCCAGGGTCGGCAGGCCCGCGGTGGGCGAGCCGGCGGTGGCTTCGGGATCGGGGGGGGGGCAGTCCCAAGGGGTGGGGCCGGTGGCGGGGCGTGGAAGGAATTACCGCTGAACGGGCCCAACGGATTGCCCGGGGCGCTGCGCCAGCCAGACCCCGGCCAGCAGCAGCGCCACACCCCCCTGCAGGGCCGGCCGGATCGGTTCGCCCAGCAGCAGCACGGCGCCGGCCACCGCCACCGCGATCGTGAGGCTGCCCCAGAGGGACACCGTGGCCACGCCGGCATGGCGGTAGGCCCAGCGCAGGGCCAGTTCGCTGCCCAGCGACAGGGTGAGGGCGTAGAGCAGGATCACCCCCGCCACCCACCAGAGCCGCAGCAGCAGGAAGTGGTGCGGTCCGTAGAGCAGCAGGGCGATCACGGCGAAGACCAGGGCAGCGGCGAGGGACCCCAGGCCCACGCTGAGGGCCGGCGGCCAGCGGCGGGCAGCGATGGAGCGGCCGGTGAGGGCCGCGCCGCTGAAGCACAGAACACCCACCAGCGCCCAGAGCACCCCCGCCGCCTCGCCCATGCGGCCGCCCATCGCGGCCTGGCTGAGCTGGGGAAGCAGCAGTCCGGCGGCGATCAGCAGCAGGCTCGGCAGAAAGGCCCGGGGCAGGGGCTCCCGCAGCAGCCAGCGGGCCAGCAGGGCCGAAACCGGCAGCACCAGGGCGAAGAGCAGGGTCTGGCTGATCACCGTGAGCGACTGCAGCGCCAGGTAGTAGGCCACCGGACCGAGGAACATCCCCAGGAAGGCATCGGCGGCCAGCAGAACCCGATCGCCGCCGGTGAGGCTCCGCAGCGTGGGCCCCAGCGCCTTCCCGCCGCTGCCCAGGGCCAGCAGACCCACCGCCAGCTGGGAGAAGAAGAACACGTTGCAGAAGCTGATCGGATTCTCCCCATCCACGCTGTGGCGCAGGCCCTGCAGCTGCAGCGTCTTGAGCGCGATGGCATCGAGGCCGCGCAGCAGCACATAGAGCCCCAGGGGCAGGGCCCAGGGCGGGAGGCGGCGGCTCATGGCAACGCCAGGGCAATCCGATCTCCCCCTCCGGCGGTACAGGCAGAACGAAGGACCTCCTTCCCCATCGCAACAGCATTCATGACGGCAAAGGCAAGACTCCTGGTGGGCGCCCTGGCCCTCACCCTGCTCGGCAGCGCGGCGGCCACCGTGCACGCCGAAGACAAGATGATGGCGCCGAAAGACAAGGTGATGGCCCCGGCCGGTGCCATGGTCCAGGGCAACTTCCGCAAGGCGGAGGCCCCGGTGAGCGGCAGCTTCTCGATCCGCAAGGAAAACGGGAAGCAACTCCTCGTGCTCAGCGCCGACTTCAAGACCAACCCGGACGCCCCCGATCTGAAGATCGCCTTCAGCCCCTCGGCCACGCCGCTGGCCGGCAGCAAGCCGCCGGCCTATGCCCTCAAGCCCGGCAGCTACACGGTGCTGGCTCCGCTGAAATCGGCCTCGGGAGCGCAGAGCTATGTGATCCCAGCCTCGATCGACCTGAAGAAACAGGGCTCCCTGCTGATCTGGTGCCAGAAGTTCAACGCCACCATGGCCTGGGCACCGCTGAAGCCGTGAACCGGTGTGCCGCCACGGCGCCGGCTACAGGCGCTTGACGGCCAGCAGGGTGATGTCGTCGAACTGCTCGGCCTCGCCGGTATGGACGAACACCGCCTCGGTGATCGCCTCGGTGAGGCCGCGGGCCGACCCATGCCCCTGGCCCAGGAGGGTCTGCAGGCGGCTGTTGCCGAAGAATTCACCATTGCTGGCCCTCGCCTCGGTGATCCCATCGGTGTAGGCCAGCAGCAGATCCCCGGGATCGAACTGCATCTCCTGCACCGCGAAGCGCATGCAGGCCAACATGCCCACCGCTGGCCCGCTCACATCGAGCACCTGCTTGAGCCGGGCCTCGGAATCGAGAACGTAGATCGGATCATGGCCGGCATTGATGTAGCTCATCCGGCCCATTGCCAGATCAAGGATGCCAAAGAAGACCGTGGCAAACATGCCGGTTTCGCCGTGATTGGTCGCGATGTAGCTGTTCGTGAGCCCGATCGCCTCCAGGTGGCGCGCCTGGCCCAAGGCTGCCTCTCCGGGCTCGGCGGTATCCCCAGGTGACAGGGACTGCGCGGGATGCAGGGGCAGCCCATCCAGCAGGGTCTGCCCCGAGAAGATGCGCTGCAGGCTGCGAAACAGCCCCATGAACAGGGCCGCCCCACCCATTGTCGCAGACATCGGCGATGATGATCCCCACGGCCCCGCCGGGCAACTCGAAGAGGTCGTAGAAGTCGCCCGCCAATTGCTTCGCCGGGCTGAAAAAGGCAGCGAATTCCCAGCCGGGCTTCTCCAGCAGCTGGGCGGGCAGGAAATTCCTCTGCATCATCCGGCCCTGATCCAGCTCCTGCTGCAGCTGCGCCGAGAGGGCCTCCACCTGCCGCGTATACACAGCCTCCTTGTCTCGGGCCCGCTTGCGCTCCAGGGAGGAGCCGATGCGGGCCTTGAGCAGGGTGGATTCGAAGGGCTTGGGGAGAAAGTCTTCCGCACCGATCTCGATGCACTTCACCATCTGGCCATAATCCTCCAGGGCCGAGATCATGATCACCGGGATGAAGCGGAGTTCCGGATCGCTCTTCAGATAGCGGAGGAACTCATCGCCATTCATGCCTGGCATCAGCAGATCCAGCAGGATCAGATCAAAGGCCTGCTGGCGCAGTTGCTCCAGCGCCGCCTCGGCACTCAGGCAGGTGGTGACCCGATGGCCCTTGCGCAGCAACTGGCGCTCCAGCACCTCCAGATTGCTGGGGGTGTCGTCCACCACCAGGATGTGGGCCGCGATCGCCTCCTCCGGGCAGGGCGGGCTCTGCGGCAGGCCTTCGCGCTCCGGGGGAACCAGGGAAGGCGAAGGGATGGCGGAGGCGGCGGCTGCGGCGGCTGCGGCGGGCGGGGAGGAAGGTGCGGCGAAAAAACCTGCGGCCAGCAGGTCGAGGTGATGCACCAGATGGTCGAGGGTCTGCGCCGCCTGCTGCACCTTGGCGAGATCTGTGGCCACGGCCAGGCCCTCACTGGCGGCAAGCAGCTGCGTCACCTCCGCGCACACCGCCTCCAGGGGCACGGCCATCAGACCCGGCAGGCGTGCCATCCGCTCCTGCAGGGGCATCGCGGCAGTCTCGGCCTCCTCCGAGAGGAGGCCGTGGTGCACCAGGGAGAGCAACTGGTGGCCCGCCTCCCGCAGGCGCCCGCACTCCTCCGCCAGGGGAGAACCCAGGTCGTGGAGATCCTCCTGCACCATCTCCGCGTAGCCCGTGATCGCATTGATGGGAGTACAGAGTTCGTGCCGCAGATAGGCGCGCAGGCGATCAATGGGAACGTCGGAAGGCATGGATCCCCTTACTGGCCACCAGTACGAATTGCAGGAAGCGGCAATCGCCTATCACCGGCGGAATCCTGCTGCCGAAGATCAAATCTAGATTCACCGCTTCACCGGGCAGGCAAACCGTTGCAAAGCCACGCGATCACAGCCCGGCAAACCATTCGTACCCCTGGTCTTCCCAGGTGCCCCGCCGCTCCCCGAGGCTGGCCGCCACCGTGAGGTCGGTGACCCACTTGCTGAGCTTGTAGCCCAGCTTGATCGGCGTGGCGAGCCGCACCGGCGCCCCGTTCGCCACCGGCAGAGGCGCGCCGTTCATGTGGGTGGCCAGCAGGGTCTGGGGATGGAGGGCGGAGGCCCGATCCCAGCTCTAGTAGTACTGATCCGCCGAGCGGATGAACACATAGCCGCCCAGGGGGGAAATCTCCGCCCGCTGGAGCACATCCGCCAGGCGCACCCCGCCCCAGTCCACGATCGCCGCCCAGCCCTCCACGCACACATGCCGCATCACAATCGCCTGCTGCGGCAGGGCGGCCAGGTCCGCCAGGGAGAGCTTCAGGGGGCGGCCCACCAGCCCCTCCACCCGCAGGCGGTAGGTCTCCGGATCCAGGCGGGGGGTGCCGTTGAAGCTGTTCACCAGCAGGGCGGCCGGATCCACCTGCTCCCGCCGGAAGGTGGGCACCGGGCCCCGCCCCTGCAGCAGCGCCTCGATCCGCTCGTTGAGGGGCTGGGTGGCGCGGCCGACGCCGTCGCTGAGGCCGTTGAGGGCACAGCCGCCCAGCAGCAGCGAGGCTCCGCTGCCCGCCCCCAGACCCAGCAGGCGGCGCCGGCCGAGGCGGGAAGCCGCTGGCATCCAATCCCGATCCATTCGCTCAGCCCTCCATCGCCTCAGAACGCCATGCTGCGCAGCAGCCGCCACCCGCCGATCCGCCAGGACAGCGCGATGTGGGCGAGCAGCAACAGCAGCATCGCCGGGATCGTGGCCAGGTGGGCCACCCGCAGGGTCTGCCAGGCGGTGACGCCGAACACCTCCCCGAAGGAGAACAGGCCCGAGAGCCACCAGAACTGGGCGGGTTTGTACATCGCCAGCCCCGTGATCAGGCTGAAGCCGAGCACGATCAGCATCAGCGTGTAGGTGATCCGGTGGCCGGAGAGGCGGCGGCGGGCGGGATTGCCGCTCACCCGCAGGGTAGCCAGATCGCCGGCCTGGGCCAGACGGCGGTGGCGCCGCCGCAGCAGCAGGACGATCCAGAGGCCCAGGTTGGCGGCGTAGAGCCCCATGAAGCCGAAGTGCCAGTCGCGGCCGCCGGCCAGCCAGCCGCCGAGGGTGAACAGGGGCGGCACCACCGCCCCTTCGCGGCCGCCGAACACCGGATTGGCGTTGTAGATCTCCAGCCCGCTGGCGCCCATCAGCAGCAGCACCAGCAGGTTGAGGGCGTGGAAGGCGCGGGTCCAGAGGGGAGCGAAGGCCACCGGATCAGGCTCCGCCGCAGCTGTGCTGGCTGTCGGGCAGCGACCAGCTCTCGCCGGTGCGCAGGTTCCGGGCGCGGTAGATCCGCCCCCGAACATCCCCGGGCGGCGCCTCGCGGCAATCGGGGATGAACTCCAGGCAGAGTTCCACCGCATCCCCCTCCTGGCTGCGGTGGATGGCCGGCACCATGTCGTACGACACCTGGTAGCCGCCGTTCGTGTAGGAGATCGCCGAGCCCGAGCCCGCCACCGGGATGTACACGCCGTTCTCATCGGGGGAGCTGAGCCGGTAGAGCACCTCCTTCACACTGGTGCGGCTGCAGGCCCCCAGCGTGCGGGGCAGCGGAGCCGCCGTGGCCGCCGGGGGAAGCAGCCCGGCAGGCAGGGCTGCGGTCAGAAGCGGCAGCAGCAGGGGAAGAGGAAGGCGCAGGGGGGGCATGGTCCAGCACCGGGGAGCAGCGCCGGACGGAGAGTGCGGCACACCCTCAAGGATGGCGGCAGATGGTGAAGGGGGGGCTCATGCGCCTGGCGTGCCCAGCACCCCCGCCAGCCGAGGCAGCAGCGCCGCCAGCGCCCGGCCGCGGTGGCCGCAGCGCCGCTTCTGGTCGGGATCCATCTCGGCGAAGCTGAGCCCCAGCTCCGGCACCAGGAACACCGGGTCGTAGCCGAAGCCGCCGGCGCCCCGCGGGGCCGGCAGGATCTCGCCCTCGCACACCCCTTCGACCTCCAGCACCGTGCGGCCGGCGGGGTCGGCCAGGGCCAGGGCCGCCGTGAAGCGGGCCCGGCGGTCGTCACTGGCGCCATCGCCGGGAGCCGCCTCCGCCAGTTCCCGCAGCAACCGCTCGATCCGATCGGCATCGGTAGCGCCATAGCGGGCCGAATACACCCCGGGGGCACCGCCGAGGGCCGCCACGGAGAGGCCCGAATCATCCGCCAGGGCCCAGTGGCCGGTGGCGCGGGCCACCGCCTCCGCCTTCAGCCGGGCATTCTCGGCAAAGGTGCTTCCGGTTTCCTCCACCTCCAGCCCGGGCGGCTGGGGCTGCACCTCCAGGGGAACGCCGAGGCTCGGGTCCGCCAGCAGGGCGGTGAACTCCCGCAGCTTGTCGGCATTGCCGCTGGCGATCACCAGCACCGTGGGGGTGGGAACAGGGGCAGACATCGGGGCAGGCCTCAGATCGCCTCGGCCAGCTGCCGCGCCCACTGCAGCACCTCCACCACCCGCTCCGCCTCCGGGGCTTCGCAGTAGAGCCGCAGCAGGGGCTCGGTGCCGGAGAAGCGCAGCATCAGCCAGTGGCTGGGGCCCAGCCGCAGCTTCACCCCATCGGTGGTGATCACCTCCTGCACCGCCTCGCCGGCCACCTCGGCGGGCGGCTCCTCCGCCAGCAGCCGCTCCAGCCGCGCCCGGGTGGCCATGTCCGGCAGGCGCAGATCGAGGCGGTCGTAGGCGGCGGCACCGCCGCAGCGCTGCTGCAGCGCATCGATCCGTTCGCCCAGGGGCACGCCGCCCTCCACCAGGGCCTCGATCAACAGCAGCGCCGCGAAGAGGGCATCGCGCTCCGGCAGGTGCATGCCGAAGCCCACCCCGCCCGATTCCTCCCCGCCCACCAGCACCTCGCCGCTGAGCATCTCGGCGGCGATGTACTTGAAGCCCACGGGCTTCTCGAGCACCGTGCGGTCCAGGCCCTCGGCCACGAGCTGCATCAGGTCGGAGCCGCTCACGGTCTTGATCACGCTGCCGGGCAACTGGCGGGCCCGAGCCAGGTGGTCGATGAACAGGGGCATCAGCAGCTGGGTGCTGCAGAAGCGGCCGTGTTCATCCACCGCGGCGATGCGGTCGCCGTCTCCGTCGAACACGATCCCCACCGCGGGGCGCCCCGCCAGGGTGGAGGCACGCACCTCGGCGATCAGCTCCCCCAGGTAGGGCGCCAGCGGCTCGGGCGGGTTGCCGCCGAAGAGGGGATCACGGCGGGAGCGGATCTCGCGCAGGTGATCCCGGGCGGCCGCCTCCGGCAGCAGCCGCGGCAGCCCACCAGCCGCCGAGCCGTGCATCGGATCCACGATCACCTGCAGGCCGAGGCGCTCGAGACCGGCGCTGAGGGCGGCGGTGTCGACCTTGGCGCGCAGGCCCGCCAGGTAGGTGCCCATCGCATCGAAGCGCAGGCTGGCGCCGGGGATCGGCACGGTGATGCCGCCGGCCTCGAGGCGCTGCTCCACCCGCCGGGTGAAGTCGCCCTCCACCGAGCCGCCGAAGGGTCCCTTGATCTTCAGGCCCAGCCACTCGGGCGGGTTGTGGCTGGCGGTGATCACCAGCGCCCCGAGGACTCCGCGCTCCACCACGGCCCAGCTGGCGGCGGGGGTGGGGATCGGGCTGTCGGCGAGCACGGGCACCAGCTCGGCGCCGCGCACGGCGCTGCAGATGGCTTCCGCCAGTTCGGGCGCGAGGAAGCGGCGGTCGTAGCCGATCACGATCTCGCGGCTGGCCAGCCCCTCCGGCGCCGCATGCTCGAGCTCCCGCGCCGCCGCCGCCGCCACCGGCAGCAGCCGCTCCACGGTGATGTCCACGCCGAGGATGCCGCGCCAGCCATCGGTGCCGAACGCGATCGGACTGGCCTCCAGGGGCAGGGGGGCAGAGGCCATGGGGGCGCGTGCGGGGCAGCAGTGGCACTGGTCGTAGCAGCCGGAGTGCCCGGCGGTGGGGCGACGGGTGCCGGCCGGTGGGCAGGCCACCGCCTCCCTAGCCTGCGCCCATGGCCCAGCGTTCCGGCATCGCGCCCCCCTCCGCCCCCCTCGCGGCCCCCCTCACCGACCGCCTGCTGCGGGGGTGGCTGCGCTGCCGCCGCCGCAGCTGGCTCGACCGCCACGGCCCCGCGGAGGAACGGCTCTGGACCGCCCACCGCGCCCTGGCGCTGCAGGATCAGCTCCGCAGCTTCCAGACCCTGGTGCCCAGCCGCCCCGGCCACGGCGAGGCCGCCTGCGCCCGCGGCGACGAAGGGGTGGTGGGGCTGCGGCTGCGGGGCCAGGTGCCCGGCCCCTCCCGGGCTCCCCTGCTGGTGGAGGCGCACCCGAGCCTGCTGCAGCGGGTGGAGGGGGACAGCCGCTGGGGCGCCTTCCGCTACCGGCCGGTGCTGGCTCGCCAGGGGCGGCGGGTGACCCGCGAGCACCGCCTGGTGCTGGCCCTCTGGGGCCGCCTGCTGGCGGAGCACCAGCAGGCGGCGGTGCCCCATGGGCTGGTGGTGGCGGGCGAGGGGCGGCAGCTGGAGATGGAGCGGCTCGCCCTGAGCAGCGGCCTGCAGCGCCAGCTCGACGACACCCTGCTGCGCCTGGCCCAGGAGCTGGAGCGCCCCCAGCCGCCACCGCTGGTGAACGACCGCAAGAAGTGCACCCTCTGCAGCTGGCGCGGCCTCTGCGACCGGGAGGCGGCGCGGGAGGGGCACCTCAGCGAGGTGAGCGGCATCGGCGGCAAGCGGCGGGAGCTGCTGCTGGGGCTCGGCATCACGCGGCTGGCGGACCTGGCGGCCGCCGATCCGGAGCGGCTGGCCGATCAGCTGGAGGCCCACGGCGAACAGCACCGCGATGTGGCCGAGTCACTGGTGCTGCAGGCCCAGGTGCAGCAGGCGGGGCGGCCCCGGCGACGCCCGACCGGTCAGGGCCCGCAGCCCTCGGTTCGGCCGCAACCGGCCCTGCCCGAACTGGCGGCTGCTCCCGGTGTGCTGCTCTACGACATCGAATCCGATCCCGACGCCCGCGATGATTTCCTGCACGGTCTGCTGATCCTGAGGCTTCGGCCGGAGGGGCAGGCGGCCAGCGGCGATGCAGCCAGCGGCGTGGGTGGCGGGGCCGCCCCGCGTTGGCCCGGGCCGCAGGCAGCGGCGGCAGCGCCCTACCGGCCCCTGCTGGCCCTGCAGGAGCAGGGGGAAGAACGGCTGTGGCGACGGCTGGCCGGTGTGCTCGCCCGCCATCCCGGCTGGCCCCTGCTCCATTACGGCGAGACCGAAGCGGTGGCCCTGCTGCGGCTGACGGAGCGCCAGGGGGCGTCGGCGGCGCAGCGCTCCGAGCTGAAAAGACGGCTGATCGATGTGCACCAACGCCTCAAGCGCCACTGGCTGCTGCCGGTGAACAGCTACGGCCTCAAGGCGGTGGCCGGCTGGCTGGGGTTCCAATGGAGCCAGAGCGGCGTGGATGGGGCCCGCTGCCTGCTGTGGT
>JBJTWS010000276.1:0-3366 GCA_046081905.1 Synechococcus sp.
AGTCAGCTTCTGGAATCCCAGCAGGGGCGCTGCTCATCTCAAGCCGTCTCCGTCTGAGATCCAAGCAGGAATCAGGCGGCTGTCAAGCATTTAGCCGAGCCGCTCGCCACCCGGCACTGTCCCGCCCCCTGAACGAATACGAAAATTCCGATGCCGTAACGGGGTCGCTGATGTCAATTTTAGGCTTGATCAAAATTGTCTGCAACGATCCTCCCTTCGGCGAATACACCCGGCTCAGGCGATTGCCGGCGCACGCTGAGCTCCACAAGGCGATGCTGAAGGAGCTGGTCACCTTAACGTCTACAGCATTCAGCCTGGCCCCATCAGATTACAGGCATTGTTCCAGGGGGGGTACGCCCCTGCAGGTGTTGCCAGGCAAAGCGGCTTGCTCACCCCATGCGCTCTGATCCGAACGGGACCGGCGCTGGCGGTGCTCGCCCTGGCGATGCAGCCCGTGGCCCTGCTCTGGTGGGCCTGGCTGCGCCTGCTTCACCCCGTGCGCAGGTAGCCCCAGGCGGAGCTGAGGGCCAGGGCCAGGGAGGGCCAGAACAGCCACCAGCCCAGCTCGTGCAGCAGCGCCGTGGGGGCAGCGCCCAGCCAGCCGGCCGGCCAGAGCAGCAGCAGCAGCGAGACGAACTGCAGGATCGTCTTGGCCTTGCCGCCGAGGGAGGCCGGCCCGCCGCTGCTCTGGCCGCTGCGCCAGCCGGAGATCAGCAGCTCCCGCGCCAGCAGCAGCCACACCGCCCAGAGCGGGAGCACCTGCGCGGCCCCGAGCCAGAGCAGGGGCGCACTGATCAGGATCTTGTCGGTGAGGGGATCGAGCCGGGCGCCCCACACCGAACCCCCGCCGGCGCGGCGGGCGAGCACGCCATCGGCCCAGTCGCTCAGGCCCCCCAGCAGGAGCAGCACCCAGGCCAGGCCCGCCGCCCCGCCGCTGAGGGCCAGGATCAGGGGCAGACCCAGCACCGCCCGGCCCAGGGTGAGACCATCGGCCAGGCGCCTCACGGCAGGGCCCCCAGCTGGGCATCGAGGCCGTAGGACTCCCCATCCGCGGGGTCCGTGAGCCCCAGTTCCTCGCGCCACTGGTGCACCGGCTTCTCCCAGCCCTCCTCCCAGCGCACCGCCGCCAGGCAGGGCACCTGGCGGGCGATGGCGGCGCCGTGGGCCACGGCGCGGCTGATCCGCTCGTAGCGCTCCGGCTGGAAGCGGAAGTTCGCCAGCTGGCCGGCGGTGGTGAGCAGCACGTAGCCGGGGAAGCCGATCTGGGTGGCGGTGATCGTGAGCACCCCGTTCTCCCCCTCCGGCTCGGTCCCGAAGCCGGTGATCACGTGGTGCACGTCGTGGGTGGTGGCGATCCGCTGGGTGAGCCAGCGGCCTGGATCGCTGGTGTCGCGGGGACGGAAGAACTCCGGGTCGTAGCCCAGGGAGAGGATCAGATCCGCGTAGCGGCGGCCGAGGCTCCCCGGGGGCAGGTGGCGCAGCCGCCCGATGTCCGGCTGCAGGGGCGGGTAGCGCTGCTCCAGCAGCTCCGCGCCTCCCGGCACGGCGCGGAAGCGGCGCACGCTCTCGGCCAGCTGGGGGCTGTTCTCGAAGCTGTCGATCAGATCGCCGATGCTGCTGAGCTCGCCGCCGCTGCGCCCCACGGCCGCCAGCAGGCGCAGGTTGTTGGCGGCCCGCAGCAGCTCCTGGAAACGGCCCATGATCCGGCTCGCGGTGGTTTCTGCATTGTGGGTCCGGGCCTGCGGCCCCCCGCTTGGCAGACTGCCCGCAGCGTCGTCTTAGCTCCGTGGTGCAGTTGCCCGTCTCCGCCGTGATGACCTCCCCGGTGCTGAGCGTCCGCGAGGAATCGCCCCTGCAGGAGGCGGTGAAGCTGATGAGCGAGCACCACGTGAGTGCCCTGGCGGTGGTGGACGGGGAGGGCGCCCTGGTGGGGGAGCTCACCGAGCAGGACCTGATGGTGCGCGAGAGCGGCTTCCAGCCCGGCCCCTACGTGCTGCTGCTCGATGCGGTGATCTACCTGCGCAATCCGCTCAACTGGGACCGGGAGGTGCACCAGGTGCTCGGCAGCCAGGTGGGGGAGGTGATGAGCACCAGCCCCCACACCTGTGCGCCGGAGCTCTCCCTGCCGGAGGCGGCCCGGCTGCTGCACGAGCGCAGCACCCAGCGGCTCTTCGTGCTCGACGACCAGCGCCGGCCCAGCGGGGTGCTCACCCGCGGCGATGTGGTGCGCGCCCTGGCGGCGGTGGAGTGATTCCCGCGCCGCAGGGAACCACCGACCCCTCCGCCACGAGCCAGAGCTGCTCCCCCGGGGGGCAGGGATGGCCGCCGGTGAGCTGCCCGAAGGAGGGGAGGGCCAGCCGTTCGGCCCAACCGTCGTAGGCGAAGCAGGGCAGCCGCAGCCGATCGCCCGCCCCGCCCAGCAGGGCCACCGGATGGAGATGGCCGCAGAGGTTGAGCCGCCCCTCGCAGGGCTCGGGCTCGTGGCTCAGCCACAGCCCACCCGCCGCCTGGGAGGGCTCCTGGGGCAGCCCCTCCAGCCAGCTGCCCCGCTCGTGGTTGCCGCCGATCAGCTGCAGCGGGCAGCCGAGCAGCTCCGGCAGGGCCCGCAGCTTCTGGCGCAGCTCCGCCGTGATCCCCACCCGGGCGTGGATCAGATCGCCGAGCACCACCACCCGCCGCGGCCGCCAGTGGTGCGCCAGGGCCAGCAGGGCATTGAGGGTGCCGGCATCGCCGTCGCTGGGAAGGGGGATGCCGTGGGCCTGGAAGGTCTCCGCCTTGCCCAGGTGCAGATCCGCCAGCAGCAGCAGCTCCTGCTGGGGATCCCACACCGCCTTTTCGGGCAGGAAAACCAGACGGTGCTCCCGCCAGCGGAAGGCGGCCGCGGAGGAGGGCGCCAGCGCGCTCACCGGCTGCCCATCACCTTCTGGTAGACGGGCCGCTGCTGGGTGGCGGCGATGCTGGCCTGCACGTTCGGGTAGGGGGAAAGGTCGAGGTCGGGGAAGAACACCGGCAGGTAGGCCAGGTAGGCCTGCACGGCGCAGTCCGCCGCCGTCCAGCCGGGATCCCCCCAGGGGCCTGCCAGCAGGGAGCCGCCGCGGCCCAGCAGCCCGTCGAGCACCTCCATCAGCCGGGGGAACTCCCGCTCCCGGTTGCTGGGCACGAACAGGGCGGTGGCGAGGGTGGCATTGGCGAACAGCAGCCACTGGCTGGTGAGGGCGCGGCGGGCGGCCGCCTCCTCGGGGGGGCCGCTGAACTCGCCGCCGTAGTGCTCCGCCAGGTGCTGCAGGATCGCGCCGCTCTCGAACAGCTTCAGCGGGCCGCCGTCGGCGCCCGCCAGGCTCGAATCCACCAGGGCGGGCACCTTGG
>JBJTWS010000277.1:0-7687 GCA_046081905.1 Synechococcus sp.
CTCCGCCAGGTTGAGGTGGCGCCGCATCAGGGTGAGCAGGCGGCCGAGCACCACCGCCTCGAGCTCCACGCCGTCGTCCGTGCGGATCACCCCGCGGGTGAGCTGCTCAGCGTCCGTGGGCACATAGACACCCCGCACCACGCCAATGGCCCGGTACTGGGTGGGCTCGGTGACCGGAGAAATCGGGTGTTGGCGCATGGGCATGACTTTAGGTGGCTCCGGACCAGGAGACCGGGTGCAGGAAGCGGGGCAGACTGGCAGCCAACCGCATCTCCCGCCCCGATGCCGCCCGCTGCCAACCGCTCCGGAATCTGGACGGGACTCGCCGCGGCCGGCATCGGCGTGCTGTGCCTGGGCGGCGGCTGGTGGCTCGGCCAGCTGCAGAACGGCCCACAAGCCGCCGACGCCGCCCGTCGCACCCTGGCAGGCCAGGCCTCTGACCTGCAGCAGCGGCTCAACACGGGCGAGGCCAGCGAGGCCGAACAGCAACGGCTGCTGGAGCTGCTGGTGGCCCTCGACCGCAAGGCCGAGGCCACGGTGCTGCTGGAGCGCCTGGCCGATCAGCGGCCCCAGCAGTGGTCGCTGCGCCTGCTGCTGGCCGAATTGCGGCGCGACCAAAAAGACCGCAGCGGCGCCGAGCGAGAGGTGCGCCAGCTGCTCAACCTGCGGCCCGACCAGATCGAGGGCCTGCAACTGATGGCCCTGTTGCAACTGGAGACCGGCCGGGGCGCCCAGGCCCAGAGCCAGCTGGAGGCGGCCCTGCAACGGGCCAGCAAGCCCCAGCTCAAACCGGAGGCCCTGCCGATCGGGCTGCTGCTGGCCAACGTGCTGCAAAAACGCGGCCAGCCGGGTCAGGCCGAATCGCTGCTGCTCAAGCTGGCGGCCGGCTCCCCCACGGATCAGCGGCCCCTGCTGGCCCGGGCGATGCTGCAGCAGGAACGGGGTGACATCAAGGGAGCGCAGGAGTCCCTGGCCTTGGCGCGGGCTCGCAAGCCAGGGCCCAGCGATCCGCGCCTGGATCAGGTGGCCGCCGCCTGGGGCCTGGCCCCGCTCAGGGCCCCTTCACCGTCGCCGCCGGCGAAGCCTTTGCCGGCTGGGACTGGGAATCAAAATCCCTGAGGGCCGCATCCACGGCATCGCTGGGCTGGGTGGCGTCGTCGAGGGCGGTGGCCTTGCGCAGCTTGTTCATCAGGTCGATCGGATTGGCCGAATCCAGAACCGATGCGCCCCCCCGGTTGGTGCCCGTGCCGTAATCCAGCTCCCGCTCCAGCTGGGGGCTCCGGATCGTCTGTCCATCGCCCTGGATGGACGGGCTCCCCAAGGATGACGACTGAGCAAAAGCTGGAGGGGCCGGGGCCGCTGGCCCGATGCCAAAGATTCCGATCAGGACACCCGCCCCACCCCAGGCAACCAGCTTGTGGAGACGCAAAGCGGCCATGGGGGTGCAGTGCTCCGGCTTGCTCAGATACTCATCCTAGTTGCGCCGTTCAAGGCCCATGCAGATCGCCACCTGGAACGTGAACTCGGTGCGCACGCGCCTGGAGCAGGTGCTGGCCTGGCTGGAGCAGGAACAACCCGAGGTGCTGTGCCTGCAGGAAACCAAGGTGACCGACGAGCTGTTTCCCCAGGCAGCCTTCGAGGCCCGGGGCTACCGCGTGGCGATCAGCGGCCAGAAGGCCTACAACGGTGTGGCGATCCTCAGCACCCTGCCGATCGAGGATGTGCAGCTGGGCTTTTCGGCCCTGTTGCCGGGCGATTCCGAGGCCGAGCAGCTGAGCGAACAGAAGCGGGTGATCAGCGCCTCGATCGAAGGGGTGCGGGTGCTCAACCTCTATGTGCCGAACGGCTCCTCGCTGACGTCGGAGAAGTACCCCTACAAGCTCGCCTGGCTGGGCTGCCTGCGGCGGTACCTGGCGCAGCAGGAGGCGCAGGGCGAACCCCTCTGCATGGTGGGCGACTTCAACATCGCGCCCCAGGACGGGGACCTGCACGATCCGCAACGGCTCACCGGCGGCATCATGGCCAGCCCGCCGGAGCGGCAGGCGCTGCAGGAGCTGCTGGGGGAGCGGCTGGTGGATGTGTTCCGGGTGTTCGAGCCGGAAGCCGGCCACTGGAGCTGGTGGGACTACCGCAGCGGGGGCTGGGAGCGCGACCGGGGCTGGCGGATCGACCACATCTATCTGGAGCCCGAGCTGCTGGCCTGCGCCACCGGCTGCGTGATCCACAAGCACCTGCGGGGTCAGGTGCAGCCGAGCGACCATGCGCCCGTGGTGGTGAACCTGGCCTGGCCGCCGGAGGAGGAGCCCCTGGAGGAGGACTGAGCCGACTCAGTTGCCGCCCTCTCCGGCCCCGGCGACGTCGGGGCGGAGCAGCCCGGTGAGGGTGCGGCTCAGCTCCTCGGTGAGGCTCTGCACCGCCTGGCGACGGTCGCGGCGGTAGCTGGCCAGCCGCTCCTGCACCGCCAGCGGCGGGCCCAGTCGCACCGCGACGCGCCGGGGGCCGAAGCCAGGCCGGGGCGGCAGCGGGCGGGCCTCGATCCAGGCCATCGCCTGCTCCAGCATCTGCACCACCTCCGCGAAGCGATCGAAGCAGGGGGCCTCCGCCACGTAGGTGCCGCTCACGCTGCTGAAGTACTCCACCAGCCGCATGTGGCCCATGCGCAGGTCGGCCTCCTGCGCCTCCCAGTCCACCAGGCTGCGCTCCACCGCCGAGAGGCCCGCCAGGTCTTCGCGGTAGATGCGGTCCCAGCCGGCCTGCTCGATGCGGCGGCAGCGCTCCTGCACCGTGCCCCGCGCCGGCAGCCCGAAAAGGGATTCGGCCACCGCCAGGGCGCGCTGGCGCACCCGCTGAATCCGCTCCGCCAGGGGGAGCGCGCCGGCCTCCCTCTCCGCGGCGGCGGGCTCCGGATCCTCCGCCAGGTCGTGGCGGCGGGCGTAGAGGGTTTCCAGCGCCGTGAGCAGCCGCTCCCCCAGCACCTCCAGTCGCCGGTGGCGGGTCCCGGCGTCGGTGCCGCTCTCCGGCTGGGGCGGCTCCAGGCCCAGGTGCCGCTCCAGCCGCTCCAGCCGGCGGTCCACCGCTCCCCAGCGCTGCTGGCACCAGCTGTAGTCGAGTCCCAGCGGCACCACCAGTACCTCCGCCTGCCGCTGCCGTGCGGCCAGGTCTTCGGTGCACCAGAAGGCCAGCTGGGCCACACCGGATTCCAGCGGGGCCATCTGGCCGGAGAGGTTGTTGGTGGCTCCTTCGGGGGCCACCGTGAGGGGATCGGGACCCTCCAGCAGCACGGCCCGGGCCGCCGCCAGGGCGGGGCGATCGAGGCGGCCGCGGCGGATCGGAATCCCCCCGAGCCGCGAGAGCAGCCAGCCCACCAGGGGGCCGGCCCAGAGCGGAATGCCGCGGTCGTAGAGAAAGCGCGTGTGCACGGGGGCCGCCAGGGGAATCCCCAGCCGCCGGGCGCAGCGGGGCACCTCGCTCCAGAGCAGCTGGGCCAGCACCAGCGGATCGGTGGTGCTGGGGTGGCGGAAGGCGATCAGCAGCCGGCAGCGGCCGTCCTGCTGGGCGGCCACCAGCCGCGTGAGTTCCTCCAGCCCCTCGACCTGGAAGCGGCGGAGACCCCGCAGGCGCAACACCAGGGGCACCAGGGGAACGAGCAGCCGCCGCACCAGGGCGCTGCTGCGGGGCGGCAGGAACCGCAGCGGCGGTTGGGCGGCCTGGATGGCGGCGCGGGGCATCGGCGAACACCGCTGGAGCGTCTCCCCATCCTGCTGACGCAGCCGGGGGGGCTTCCTACTGTGCGGGGGAGACGGGAGGTCCCGTGGTCGAAGCAGCGTCCCCGGTGAGCGCGACCCTGGAAGCCCCGCGCCTGTCCAAGACTCCCACCGGCATCGAGGGGTTCGATGCCATCACCGCCGGCGGGCTGCCCCAGGGGCGGCTCACCCTGGTGACGGGCGGGGCAGGCTCGGGCAAGACCCTCTTCGCCGTGCAGACGCTGGTGGAGGGGGCGCGGCGCTTCGGTGAGAACGGCGTGTTGCTCACCTTCGAGGAATCGCGCCAGGACATCCTCGAGAACATGGCGTCGCTCGGGTTCGATCTGCCGGAGCTGATCGAGCAGGGGCGCTTCTGGATCGAGCCCTGCCTGATCAATCCCGCCGAGCTGGTGCAGGCCGGCAGTTTTGATCTCGATGGGCTCTTCTTCCGCCTGGAGCGGGCCGTGGATCGGGTCGGCGCCCGGCGGGTGGCGATCGACACGATCGAGATCCTGCTGGGGGCCTTTGGCGACGATTTCACCGTGCGCAGCGAGCTGGATCGGCTGTTCCGCTGGCTCAAGGAGCGCCAGCTCACCACGGTGCTCACCGGCGAGCGGGGGCGGGGCGATTCCCTCACCCGCTTCTGGATGGAGGAATACGTCTCCGATTGCGTGGTGGTGCTGGATCACCGCGTGCGCGAGCAGATCTCCACCCGCCGCCTGCGGGTGATGAAGTACCGCGGCTCCGAGCACGGCACCAACGAGTACCCGTTCCTGATCACCGATCGGGGTGTGGTGGTGCTGCCGATCACGTCCCTCGGCCTCCACTACAACGCCCCCACCGAGCTGGTCTCCAGCGGGGTGGACTCGCTCGATCAGATGCTGGGGGGTGGCCTCTACCGGGGCAGCACGGTGCTGATCAGCGGCAATGCCGGCACCGGCAAGACCACCCTGGCCTGCCAGTTCCTCCACGCCGCCTGCCAGCGGGGCGAGCGGGCCCTGCTGCTCTCCTTCGAGGAGTCGCCGGCGCAGCTGATCCGCAACATGGGCTCGGTGGGCATGGATCTGCAGCACTGGGTGGATGCCGGCCTGCTCACGATCGCCGCGCAGCGCTCCACCAGCCACGGCCTCGAGGACCATCTCGGCCGGCTGGAGCGGCTTCTGGAGGAGGTCCAGCCCCGGGTGGCGGCCGTGGATGCCATGGCCAGCGTGGCCCGTGTGGGCGGATCCCTGGAGGTGGAGGCGATGGTGGCGCGCCAGGTGGACCTGCTCAAGAGCCGCCAGATCACCTTCACCTTCACCACCCTCACGGCTTCCGAGGAGCAGGCCACCAGCTCGGTGGGGGTGTCGTCGCTCACCGATACCTGGCTGGAGCTCCGCAACGTGGAGCGCGACGGGGAGCGCAATCGACTGATCTATGTGATCAAGAGCCGGGGTATGGCCCACTCCAACCAGGTGCGGGAGTTCCTCCTCACCAGCCAGGGTCCGAAGCTGCTCGATGTGGAAGTGGGGCTGCAGGGGGTGATCACCGGATCGGGGCGGGAGCTGGAGAAGATGCGCCGGGCCGAGCTCCAGGCCACCCGCGAGACGGAGATCGAGCGCCGGCGACGCACCCTCGTGAGTCGCCAGGCGGCGGTGGAGGCCCAGATCCATGCGCTCCGCGCCCAGATGGAGGCCGAAACCGCCGATCTCGAGGCGGATCTCGCCCAGGACGAGCAGCAGCGGCTGGACCGGGAGGCCGGCAGGGCCCAGGCAGGCCAGCGGCGGGAGGGCCTCTGATGGGCGACTCCCCCCTCTTCCCCCTGGATTCCGCGCTCTGGGACGACGACACGCCTGCCGCGGATCTGCCCGAACGCTTTCAGCTGACCCTCTATGTGAAACGGGGTTCGAGCCGCTGCACCACCGCGATCCGGGCGATCCGCAAGATCTGCCAGGAGGATCTGGCGGGTCGGGTGGACCTGCGGGTGGTGGACATCGCGCTCCATCCCGAGGCCCTGGAGGCCGATCAGGTGCTGACCATTCCCACGCTGATCAAGCGCCTGCCCAAACCCCTGCGGCGGATCGTGGGGGACCTCTCCCGCGAAGAGGTGGTGCGGGCCGCCCTCGACATCGCTCCGGCTCCGCCCTGAGCGGGCGTCACACCAGTTCGGGATGGAGGGGGTCGCCCTTGTAGGGACCGATCAGATCGGAGGTGATCCAGCCCCCGTAGAAGCCGCCGGGCTGGTGGCGCACCGGTTCCCCATCCACCCAGCAACCGTCGGTGGCGGCGGGGTAGAGGGCGAACCACCCCTTCAGGGCCTGGAAGGGCGGGGTGGGCTGTTCGTAGCTCCACACCGCCCGGGCCCGGCGTTCCCTGGCCGGACCCACCAGATCGAAGTAGCGGGCCACCCCCTTCCACTCACAGAAGCTGGCCCCCGCCGCGGGCTGCAGCAGCGCCTGGTTCACCGCTTCCGGGGGGAGGTAATAGGTGGGGGGATGGAAGGTCTCCAGCACCCGCAGGCTGGTGCGGGTGTCGCAGAAGACCTGGCCGAACACCTCCACCCGCAGGTGCCGCTGGCACGGCTCCAGCCGGGGCGGCCGGGGATAGGCCGCCACCCTCTCGCCGGTGGGCTCCATGGCGTGGGGGCGCTGTGGGCTGGGCCGTCAGCTCACGATCAGCGCCACGCCGAGCCCGGTGATCATCACGGCGATGGCGGCCATGGCCCAGTAGGCGTGCATCTGGGCATCGGCCCGGGTTTCGCCGGCCACCATCGCCACCTCATCGGCGTAGAGGTTGTCGTGGTTCTCCATGTCGTGCGTGTGCATGGCGATCGCGCAGGTACCCGGAAGCTAGACAGCCCCCGCGGCCCTGTCAGCCGTGGCCCGCCGGGGCGCTGCTGGCGGGTGTTTTCCGCAGTTTTCCTTTGCTTTCCCCAGTTTTTGCGGCTTTTTCCACAGTTCAGCCTGAACAACGGCCGGTTCGTGATCGCTCTGGCCTGCCCCTGCGGAAAGTTCGACGGCGGGCCGTTTGCGCCCTGCGCTCCCGGCCTGCGCTGGCTGCGATGGCGGGATCGATAGGATCGAGCCATGCACCCGTCCGATTCGCCGTCCGTCCCCCAGCCGTCCGGGACGGACCCCCGCCGGCAGGCCCTGATCGATTCGCTGCGGCAGCGCCATCAGGCCGCCCTGGAGCAGCAGGACGACGCCGCTCGGCAGGATCTCTTCCGGGAAGCTGCCTACCTCGGCATCCTGCCCGAGGAGTTCCAGGAACCCCCCGCCGGCGAGAGCACCCCAGGCGGCTGAGGGGCTGCGATCGAGCACGCCCTGCCGGTGTTCCGCCCTCCGCTGCGGCAAGGGTGTTCACCGGTTCCGCCACCCTTCGCCATCACCGTTCGCCGCCACCCTTCGCCGCCACTGTTCGGCTGATCCAGTCCCACCGGGGATCCGCACCCGTGGGTCCGTCCCAAGGCCGGGGAAGTCCTTAAATTACGTTCATTGTGAACAGACAGATCCGGCCATGGGCGGAACGGTGATGGCGTTGAACCACTCCAGCTCCCGGGGCGCAGCCGCCGATCGCCGCCGTGACGTCCTTGTGGCCTCCATGCGTGAGCGCTACGCGGCGGCGCAGCAACGTCACGACGCCTCCGCCAAGCAGGCACTCTTCCGCGAGGCCGTGTACCTCAACATCCTCCCCGAAGAATTCATCGATCCCGCCTGACACCATTTCCTCCCTTCCACCGCTGCTGTTCCATAGCCTCTGGGGCTTTACGGGGTCGTTCGATCAGGCTCAATCCCGCTGCCTGGAGCACGGCTTCGACGGGTTGGAGCGGGACCTATCAGCAAAGTTGTCCGCTCGGGGTACTGCTCTGAGCACCACTCCCGAGATTACAGCGATCTGTGGCTCCGGGACGCTCAGCGCCGGCCCCTGATCGCGGCTGTTGCCGATCCCGCCCTTGACGGGGCGGG
>JBJTWS010000278.1:0-4631 GCA_046081905.1 Synechococcus sp.
TGGGCATCGCGGCGCTGTGGTCGGCCGGGGACCCCCCCAGTGTGCCGCCCTACGACATGGCCCTGCGCGAAGGGCTGCAGGTGGGTCTGGATCTGAGCCGGGAGGAGCGGGAATTCCATCAGGTGAAATCGGGTCTGGTGTTGCTGTTCCACTCATGAGCCATCCATCGCCGCGGCGGCCTGGCCGGTGGCAGGCAACCAGCGGGCGCCATCGTTGGCAGAGCAGCCTGCTGGCGGCACCGCCGGCAGGCGCCATCGCTGCCCTGGTGGGCCTGGCCAGCACCCTGCTGCCCCCGCCGGCTTTGGCCCAGCTCTCCCCCAACTGCCTGCGCAATGGCAAGCCCCTGGCCTGCGCGATCACACCCGGACCCGAACAGGAGCGGCCGCCCCTGCCGGCGGCAGGGCGTGGCAGGACCGAGGGCCAGCCGCCGCCGCCGCCACCCACCACCCTCACCGTGATGTATGCCGACCACAGGGCCTACCGCCTGGTGAAAGAGGAGGCCTCCTGCCGGCAGCAGGGCCTGGTGATCGAATGCTCGGCCACGATCATTCCGGGCAACGGCAACGGAACGCCGCTCAGGGCCCGTTACCGCGGCACCGCCTATGAAGGGGGGTACCGCCACGACTACAGCAGTCGATCGGTGTCGATCACCTA
This sequence comes from Synechococcus sp., assembly GCA_046081905.1. Lineage (GTDB taxonomy): Bacteria > Cyanobacteriota > Cyanobacteriia > PCC-6307 > Cyanobiaceae > CBW1002. Next base: position 655 of record JBJTWS010000278.1, read on the forward strand.
CTTTTTAGTCGACTGAATCTCTGCTCGCCTGTCTTCTCAGTCGACCCCACGGCGGGTCCGCGCTCTGCGCGTGGACCGATCCCAGCGTCGACCGCCCATCCCCCTCGCCCCCTGCCCCGATGCTGCGCTTCCTGCTCAATCTGCTCTGGTTTGTGCTCGGGGGCTTCCTGATGGGGATCGGCTGGTGGCTGGCCGGCATTCTCAGCGCGATCACGATCGTGGGACTGCCGTGGGCGGCGGCCTGCTTCCGCATCGCCAACTTCTCCTTCTGGCCCTTCGGCAAAGAGGCGGTCAGCCGCCGCGACCTCACCGGACGCGCCGATCTCGCCCACGGACCGCTGGGGCTGATCGGCAATCTGATCTGGTTTCTGGTGGCGGGCTGGTGGCTGGCGATCGGCCATGTGAGCTCGGCCCTGGCCTGCTTCCTATCGATTATCGGCATCCCCTTCGGCATCCAGCACCTCAAGCTGGCATTGATCGCCCTGGCGCCGATCGGCATGGAGGTGGTGCCCAGCGAGCGCCTGCTGGGAGCGCGCTGATCGCCCGCGAGCAGCGGAGCTGGCGGATGGCTGTCTAAGTTGTCCCTGGGCGAAGCCGGGCCGCTGCGGCCGCAGAGCCTGCCACCGGGTGGACTTCACTCCGTTTCTAGGCAGCCTTGAGGGCAGCACTCTCGATCAGGTGCTTCTCTCGGTGTCTCTGAGCGGCAAGGTGGCGATCGCCGTGAAGGGGCGCTTCATGCTGCGGGCCGTCTGTGAATCGTTTCAGGATCGCAGCCGTATCGGCTGCGCCGTGACCGACGAAGCCACCTGCCTGCACTATCTGGCCCAGGAGCCCTACGAGCTGCTGCTCTGCACCGATCACCTTGAGAGCGGCAACGGCTTCGAACTGGCGCGCAAGGCCAGAGAGGCCCAACCGCAACTGCGGCTCGTGGTGCTCGCCCTCGGTGATGTGATCCCCACGCAGTATGCCGATGCCCCCTGGCTGGAGGCGGTGGTGGCCGAAGCCGACTTCATCGGCGATCAACGCCCCCTGCAGGCGGCTGTGCTGGCGGTGATGGGACACCACGGCTACCGCAGCCCCTCGCTGCGCTCCGGATTCCTGCCCTACCTGAGCTGCCCACGGCTTACTCCCCGGGAATATGAGGTGCTCGATCTACCCGCCAGCGGGCTGAGCGATCGGGAGATCGCCGAGCGGCTTGTGGTCAGCGAAGAGACCGCCCGCACCTACACCAAGCGGCTGCTGCGCAGTCTGGATGTGAACAACCGCCTCCAGGCGGTGCTCAAGGGAATGCGCTGCGGCATGGTCCAGCTCTGAGGCTGCGGAGGCGGATTGTCCCCGGATGGGGGGCTCGTTGAAGGGGCGATCGGCTCCAAAGTCGCAGGCGCCAAGCGGCAGCACCGGTGTCGTCCGCTGCGACGGACACCTGGCCTCTGCCCCCACTTCTTCCGGCCGAGCCAGCGGCCGCTCCCGCGCGATGACAAGCGCCAGCCCCACTCCGGCAATCACGATCGGTGAACTGGAGGCCAAGTATTCCCTCTACTGCAAAGCCCTGCGGATGTTGATTAGGGAAGGCCGCACCGCCAGCCAGCTGCGCCGCACCGTGGCCTGGGAACGCCTCCAGACCCTGCATGACTGTATGCCACACCGCTATCGCGAACCGGCCTATCTGCATACTCTGCTGCTGCGCGACCTCCAGCAGGATGACCAGGTTTCCATTACCCCCTGATGGGGGTAGCGGCCACAGGAACACCCTGCGTACGGTCTCTTGATATCAGTGAGAAGGGTGTGCCATGGCCCACGCCAATCCAACCCCCATGACGCGTGGGATCAACGCAGGCAGCGGGGATGGATGCCTGGGGCGCACCTGCCTGGAATGGGGCGCTGATGGGGAATTGAGCGCAGCGGATGCCTGCCTGGTGCGCTCCCGCCTGCTGGCCGCCGACCCATCCCTGGAGCCCTGGCTGAACGTCGCGGAAAGGCGCCAGGAAGCAGCGACACCCTGCTGAGCACGAGAAGGCCTGGCCGGAGACATCACTCTGTGCCTGAGCGAGGGCCAGATTGGAACAGGGCCACGGGTCTATGGGTTGGCGGCGACAATGGAGACCCTGAAAGACATATCGTTGAAGTCTTTATCACCGCCTCCCCAGAGATCTTCCACGAAGAAGGTATTGCTACCTAACCGGAAATGATCCACGCCGTCGGGGTTGGCGGTGGTGAATGTGAAGAAGGTGTTGAGGCCGTTGCGCACGCGATTGTTGGCGGGGTTGTTGGCACGAAAATCGTTGATCGTGCCATTGGTGATCACGTAAGCTGCTAGCAGCGTGCCACCCTTCAGCTTTTCCTTATCGGTGAATGTCTGGCTGGTCAGTTGCGCCGAGCCTGATGGCAGTGGCTGACCTCTGCCGAAGGACAGGATCGTGCGGCTGAAGGCAGCTTCCACATATCCCTTGTCGCCGGGCTTCTGGCCAGCGATGAGGCCCGTGATGTCGTCAACGCGATACAGACCGATGGTGTTGTTGAACTGAGCATCACTGAGCACATCAAGCTTTACATTCACTGCACCTGCAGGATAGGTGCGAAGGTCAATAAATTCGGCATCAGCCATCGTGCTGACCACCGGTATGGAAGGATCGGGTTGATTGGTGTTGTTTTTGTGGTTGTGCCCGGCATTGGGGTCGGCGATGACGGGAGTTTCAGCAAAGCTTGAGCTCAGCTTTGTACTCATCATCGCGCTGTAGGTTGGCGATTCAACATTGAGACCATTCGCCAGGGGCGAACTTGGGCCCATGGGATAGGAATAATTTCCTTTCAGTGCCGCATCCAACGCCAGCTCAGCAACCCGGATTGAAGCAGGATCGCTGCTGATCACATCAGCAGCGCTGGCGAGGAGTGCATAGGCTTTCTCGGAGTAACCAAGATACATCTCGATGTCACCATCGAGATTCATATTGTTGGCCAACTGAGCGTCTAGATAGAGGCCAAAAGTGGCAATGTTCGCAAGCCTGCCAGAGGAAATAGGGGTGAAACCCTGATAATCGTCGCCGATCATGCGGAAGGTTGAGCGATTGCTCAGATCGGTGATTCCCTGATAGGCATAGGTGACTTCAGCGGAGGCATGGTTGTAATAGCGATCAGCAATCGCATCCACACTGATAGGATTGCGGGCATCGTAGTTGCCTGTGTAGGTGATCACCGCTTCGATGTAGCCCGCATCCTTGCCATCTCTGGAGATACGCTCGCTCAGACGGTGCAGTTCAGAGGGTGAGGGAAGGCGTTGTAGATAGCTGTAAAACAGTCTGATCACCTGTTTGGCAGCATCGCGGTAGCTGAGATCCGTCGAGAAGTAGGGCAGTTGATCGAGGTTGGATTGGGTGGTATAGGTCAGAACTTCACGATTGAGTCCGCGGGAGGCCAGAAGTACAGGATTGGCGTAGTAGCCGTTGAACGTGGCATCCAATTCCAGGGGCTGTGAGTAGGCGGTGATCGGATCACCAGAGGCAGCGCTGCCGTTGAGCAGAGGATTGGCTGAGAAGCGATCGGCGAGCAGCCAATCAAATCCGAGAGTGGCAGATAGTTGACCGATCGGCTTTGTCAGCAGAGTCTGCTCATCAGAGCTTGCGTAACCGTAATACTTGGCCTGATCATAGTAAGGATTATCGCTAAGGTTTGAGTGAGCAACATACATTGCCGCCCGAAGGTTTGCAGCCTGCACCAAAGCGAATGGCTCATATTTCTGATACATATACAGGGTTTCAAGACCCAGATTATGGAAAGAAGAGAAACCTGAGCTCAAGCCAATCTCGCCAGAAAGACCAGACTTAAACAACGATAGAACTAAGCCATTGCGAGACGAACGTACTTCGATCGGATTGCCAGCAGCTTGAGAACCAAGAAAAGCAATGTCGGTGAAGTTATCAGCATCAAAATCGCCGAGCGTAAACTGAGTCTGGCTGGTATCCACCCAGCTGGGCATCGAC
>JBJTWS010000279.1:0-4389 GCA_046081905.1 Synechococcus sp.
CACCGCCACCCTGCGCACCCTGGCCACCATCGCCCTGAAGCGCCGTATTCTTCAGTCGGAACTGGTGGAACTGCGGGGGTCGGGCGCCTACGACCACATCAAGGAGCTGCTGGCCCAGATCGCCGCCGTGGGGCGCGAGCAGGCGGAGATGGCCCTGATCACCCTGATGGCCGACTACGCCCACCGCGACACGGCCCTGGAGATCCGCCAGGAGGGGAGGCACTACAGCCTGCAGCTGCGCGACGGCCTCGCCGATCTGGTGCAGAGCCTCCTGCCGGTGGACCTCTCCACCGCCACCCTGCGCACCCTGGCCACCATCGCCCTGAAGCGCCGTATTCTTCAGTCGGAACTGGTGGAACTGCGGGGGTCGGGCGCCTACGACCACATCAAGGAGCTGCTGGCCCAGAACTTCATCGAGCGCAAGCGCCAGAGCGAGGGCCGCTCCTACTGGCTGAGCCTGAGCGAGAAGTTCCACCGCACCTTCACGATCCTGCCCAGCCCAGACCAGCCCGCCCCCGGGCTGCCCGGCCCGGAGCTGCCCGCCCCCGGCGAGGAGCCGCCCGGGCCCGGGGCTGCATAGAGTCGCCCGGAAGGGATCAACCGATGGAAATTCTCAGCCTGCTGCTGGCCGTTCTGGCCCGGACCCTGGAGATCTACACGCTGATCCTGCTGGTGCGGGTGCTGCTGAGCTGGTTCCCCAACCTCGACTGGGGCAACCCGGTGCTCTCTACCGTGAGCTCGATCACCGACCCCTAACTCAATGCCTTCCGCGGCCTGATCCCGCCGATCGGCGGCCTCGACCTCTCGGCGATCCTGGCCTTCATCGCCCTGCAGCTGCTCCAGAGCCTGCTGGGGGGAGCCAGTGCCTCCCTGATGGCCCAGGCCCTGCCCTACTGATCGCCTGCGGATCCGAGCCTGGCTAGAGCAGGGGCACGCCGGGCCGAGGCCATGAAACTCACCTTCGTGCCGATCCATGTGTTCCGGCAGACCCCGCAGGTGACCTTCTTCGATGCCAGCGTGCCCCAGGCCAATGGCAGCGATGTGGTGGTGCACGAGGGGCCGGCCACCTCGCCGCCGGATGACGGCGAGTTTCCGCAGTTCTATTGCCACAGCCACCAGGTGGACCACAACCTGATGCTGAGCGGCACGCGCACCTTCGTGCTGCTCAACCCCGCCTGGAGTCAGCCGCACCACGTGGTGCACCTGGAGCGGGCCATGGGCGCCCTCCAGATCCCCGTGGGCACCCTGCACCGCTCCAGCTCCGGCGCGGAGGGCAGCCTGGTCCTGAACCAGGCGGTGCGGGATCCGCAGTTCAGCTACGCCACCGAGTTCATTCCGGTGAGCCTGCGGGATCGCGTGGACCTGCAGGGCCTGCTGGCCACCGCCCCCTGGGTGTGGAGCTGGCGCGACGGCCACATCCACCGGGCCCACGGCTGAAAGGCTGGCGGCACGGCCCAGCTCAGGCGGCCGGATCGAGCTGCAGGGCCCGCTCCAGGGGCAGCAGTTCATCGTCTTCACCGGCGCGGCGGCGCACCGGGGCGCTGAAGCCACGGGCCTTCACCGTGCCGAAGCGCAGCGGGCCCGGGGTGCCGGCCGGCACCGCCAGCCGCAGGGCGAAGGGGGAATCACCGGGTGGCACATCGCCGATCGAGCCCACGCGGGTGCGGTTCTGCAGCACCGGCTCGCCGCTGGCATCGAGGATCAGCGCATAGACATCGGTGTCCACCACCGGGCGACGGCCGGGGTTCTCCACCACGCCGCTGAGGGCGTAGCAGCTGGCGGAGCCGGCGCGGCCCTGGCTCGCCGCGGCACCCACATCGGCACTGGGGCAGGGCTCCAGCTGCACGTCGCGCACCCGCAGGTTGGCGGCCCAGGCGGGGGCGGCACCCCCCAGCAGCAGCGGCAGCGCCAGGACCAGGGCGAGGCTGGCCCGCAACAGCAGGCGGAGACAACGAGGGGCCACGGCGGATTCGCGCAGGGGGGCTCCGGTCTATCGAAGCGGAAGCCGGCTCAGCGCGTGTCGCCGCTGCCGCCCAGCACGCCGCGGGCGGCGCGGCTGGCCAGCTTGTCGAGGTTGGCCTGGGCCACCGCCTCGAGGTCGAGCCCCAGTTCCGTGGCCAGCTGGGCCACGTACCAGAGCACATCGCCCAGTTCGGCCTGGAGTCCCTCGCGCACGGCGTCGTCGAAGACGCCGCCGCCATCGCGCAGCACCTTCTTCACCTTGTCCGCCACCTCACCAGCCTCGCCGCAGAGTCCGAGGGTGGTATAGATGGGGTTCCGGCCGGCGTCCGGATAGCGGGCCGTGGCCCGGGCGCGCTGCTGGTAGGTGCGCAGATCCATGGCCCTTCCCGGTGGGGATTGGATGGTAGTTTCCGCCGGTAGCCGATGGTCCAGAGCGGTCCCATGCGTCGCACCAAGATTGTGGCCACCATCGGGCCCGCCACCGAATCCCCCGAGCGGCTGCGCGAGCTGATCGAGGCCGGTGCCACCACCTTCCGGCTCAACTTCTCCCACGGCGACCACGCCGACCACGCGGCCCGCATCGCCACCATCCGCCAGGTGGCCCATGAGATGGGCGTGCATGTGGGCATCCTCCAGGACCTGCAGGGCCCCAAGATCCGCCTGGGCCGCTTCGCCGGCGGACCGGTGACCCTGGCCAAGGGCGAGAGCTTCAGCCTCACCTCCCGCGAGGTGAGCTGCGATCGCACGATCGCCACCGTGACCTACGACAAACTGGCCGAGGAAGTACCGGCCGGCAGCCGCATCCTTCTCGATGACGGCCGGGTGGAAATGGAAGTGGTGGAGGTGGACATCCCCGCCCAAACGCTCCACTGCCGCGTGACCGTGGGTGGGGTGCTCTCCAACAACAAGGGGGTGAACTTCCCGGACGTGCAGCTCTCGATCCGGGCCCTCACCGACAAGGACCGCGAAGACCTGGCCTTCGGCCTGCAGCAGGGCGTGGACTGGGTGGCGCTGAGCTTCGTGCGCAACCCCTCCGACATGCAGGAGATCCGCGCCCTCATCCACGCCCAGGGGCACAACACCCCGGTGGTGGCGAAGATCGAGAAATTCGAGGCGATCGATCAGATCGACGCGATCCTGCCCCTCTGCGACGGGGTGATGGTGGCCCGCGGCGACCTCGGGGTGGAGATGCCCGCCGAGGAGGTGCCGCTGCTGCAGAAGGAGCTGATCCGCAAGGCCAACAGCCTCGGCATCCCGATCATCACGGCCACCCAGATGCTGGATTCGATGGCCTCCTGCCCCAGGCCCACCCGGGCCGAGGTGAGCGATGTGGCCAACGCTATCCTCGACGGCACCGACGCGGTGATGCTCTCCAACGAGACGGCCGTGGGGGATTACCCCGTGGAGGCGGTGGCCACCATGGATCAGATCGCCCGCCGCATCGAGCGCGACTATCCCCAGCGGGTGCTGGACAGCCACATGGCCACCACCATCCCCAACGCCATCTGCCAGGCAGTCAGCAGCATCGCCCGCCAGCTCAACGCTGCGGCCATCCTTCCCCTCACCCAAACGGGATCCACCGCGCGCAACGTCAGCAAATTCCGCCCGAGCACGCCGATCCTGGCGATCACCAGCGACGTGGGTGTGGCCCGGCAACTCCAGCTGGTGTGGGGAGTGAGCCCCCTGCTGATCTCCCAGCAGAGTTCCACCGAGAGCACCTTCAGCCTGGCCATGGGAGTCGCCCAGCAGATGGGGCTCCTCAAGGAGGGCGATCTGGTGGTGCAGACCGCAGGCACCCTGGAAGGGGTGAGTGGCTCCACAGATCTGGTAAAGGTGGGCATCGTTTCTGCGGAGCTTGGCAGGGGCATGGGAATCGGCAACGGCTCGGTGAGCGGCAAGGTACGGCTTGCCCAGACTCCGGAGGAAGCGGCGCGGGTGGAAACCGGCGAGATTCTGGTGGTGCGGGAGACCACAGCTGCCTACCTGGAGGCGATCCGCAGGGCGAGGGGAATCATTGCCGAGATGGAAGGGCGCAACAGCCATGCGGCGGTGATCGGCGAGCGCCTTGGAATTCCAGTGATCGTGGGAGTCGCCAATGCCACCAATGATCTAAGGCAAGGGGAAATCGTGACCCTGGAAATCCACCAGGGAGTCGTGCATCGTGGCACCAGGAGCCATAAGTTACCCCAGGGTGTGAATCCGCTATAAGCAGAAGGTTGCCTGTCGGCCCCATGTCCCGATCGACGGTCGTACCGCTCCAGGAGACAGTGGCCATGGCCGTGGCCACCCTGAGGGGTCACCGCCTCAGAAGCCTGCTGACCATGCTGGGGATCGTGATCGGCAACGCCTCGGTGATCACCCTGGTGGGTGTGGGCCGCGGTGCCCAGGATCTGGCCGCCCAGCAGCTGAGCAACCTGGGCGCCAACG
>JBJTWS010000280.1:0-6738 GCA_046081905.1 Synechococcus sp.
GTCAGCGGGCAACAACTCCGGGGCGAAAGCAGGCAGCGGCCAGCTCACCGCATTGGCGAGCACGCTGGTGCGCCGCGCCAGCCGCTGCTGCTCCAGCCAGCGGGCGATCTGCTCGGTTTGCACCAGATGCAGGGCGGCGCGCGGATAGGTGAGCCGGCGCAACCAGCGCCAGGGCAAAGCCAGCGGCTTGGCCGGGGGGTAGTTGCGCTCCGACACCAGCACCGGCAGCCCCAGGCCGGCCGTGGCCAGCAGCATCTTCACCGCCGGGAGCGTGGTGAGCGCCAACACCAGGTCGGGCCGCTGCTGCTGCACCAGGCGGCGCAGGCGCAGCAGCCGCAGCGGAAAACCGGCCCAGCCCAGTCGCCTCAACCAGCGGGGCTCAGCGGGCTCCACCTGGCGCTCCAGAGCGGCTGGCACCGGATAGAAGTCGTCCCGGGCGGGGCGCCGCGTGAGCAACAGCGGCTGCTGTCCCGCTTCCTGCAGCCAGCTGGCGAACCGCAGGGCCACCCGCTCGGCCCCGCCGGCCTTGAGCGAATCGATGTAAACGAGCACCCGGCTCATACCACCAGGGCCTCGAGCCGCCGCTCCAGGGCGGGAGTGGTCACGTTCAGGGCCCAGCGACCCACAGCCAGGCCGGGATTCTCCTGCTGCAGCTCACCCCGCTCACCAGCAGGCTCCAGCAGCGCCGCGACGCGCCAGCGCATCTGGGCCACGTAAGCGCGGTGATTTTCCTGGGCAGCGCTGTGGCGGTGACGATCCGCCCAGGCCTCCCGTTGCAGGGCATCCAGCAGCAGCAGGATCCCCTGCAGGCGTTCACAGTTGTGGCAGCGCCAGGCCAGCAGCGCCGCCATACCCAGACAGCGCGAGGTATTCGTGATCAGCCGAAAGGCCACATCGGCCGGCAACCCCAGCCATGGATGCGGCTCCAGCAACGCCAGGAGCTGTTCGGCACTGGCCTGCAGACCGCTCCGCTCATCAACCAGCAGCTGCAGATGCAGAAGGGCAGTGAGGCTGGACACCAGCACCTTGAAGCGGTTGCGGCGGTTGGACCGCTGGCAGCGCAGGCTGTCTGGATCGCTCAGCAGCGCCTGCACCTGGGCATGGAGCGCCGGGATCAAGGCCTGCGCCAGGGGCAGGTTGGTGTCCTTGAGGCTGCGGTAGGCCAGGCTGATCCGGGCATAGGCGCGCAACACCTCAGGCACGGCTGCATCAGCGGCCATGGCCTCAAACAACGCCACCTGATCGGCGGGGCACCGCGGCCGATAGCCCCGGCGAAACAGCAAGCGATGCAGCACCGCCTCGCTGCCGTGCTGGCGCAGCAGCCGCTGCAGATCCGCCCAGATCCGCTGCACCGGTTGCCCCTGACGCAGGGCTGCGTCCACACGGGCTTGCAGCCCCAGCGCCTGCAGCCGGTCTGGCAACAGCCACGCCAGGGGGGTGTCGAGCAGCCAGCGGCAGCCCGCAGCCAGGCTCTGCCGGAGCGATCGGCGAACACCCTGCGAGAAGCGCCGCAGGCGACTGGCGCCGGTGCGGCTACAGGCCAGTAGCCCGAGCACCGGCGCCCAGCTGAGGCGCTGCCAACCCCAGACCATCCAGAGCCAGGGCCTGATCGCAAAGCCCTCGCCAGTTTCAGCCGGCAGCAACCGCGGCGGCAGCTGCCGCACCAGCGGAGCGGGAACCCAGAGCAGCTCACTCCAGAAGGTGTCACGACGCAGACGCAGCCATTCACGGCGGACGGCATCCGGCAGCTGGGGAGCGCTGCCAGGCTCCAGCTGCCAGTGGCCCGTGGCGGCATCCTGGCGGTAACGGGAACGAGGCCGGCTGGCCGACCAGGGGCAGGCGGCTGCCACCAGCCGATTGGCCAGGGAGCTGGTGCGCTTGAGCGCCTGGGCGCGCTGCACGGCCCCCACACCAGCAGCAGCTTTGCCGGGCCCAGCCCGCAGCAGCACCGAATGGCGAAGCACCCCGAGCGCCTCGAGCGGCAGCGGCTGCGGCTGCACCTGCCCATGGGCGATCAGGCGGGCCTTGAGGTCCTTGTCGTCAAAGCCGTAGCCCTGCATCAACTCGTTGAACCCGCCCACCCGCTCGAACAGATCACGGTCGAGCACCCATTGGCCCAGCCGCCCATCTGGCCCGCTACCTACCTGACACACCGGCCCGGCATGGAGCCATTGCAGCGGATGCAGCTGCGGCTCGGGCCAGCAATCGGCATCGAGCTTGAACAGACAATCGCCCCGGGCCTGCGCGCAAGCGAAGTTGTAGGCCCGGGCCAGATTCCAGCCCCACTCGCCCTCAACCCGCAGCAGACGCAGGCGGGGATCAGCAGTCAACTCGCGGCGATCGATCGGGATCGCACTGCTCCAATCCACGATCAGATGCTCCTGGTGATGCGGCCACGCCGCCACCTGCTGAGCGCTGTGCAGCAGGTGCTCGCGGCGGTTCATGCACACCGTCACGATGCTGAGCCTGCGGGTCATGGGGCTGCAGCCAGGTCGGCGAGCATCGCTTCGGTGCGGCGCCGGTAGGTGTGGGCCGCGGCACCGGCCAGGCGCTGCTCACGGTTGGGACCGGCGCCCGCCAGGGCGGTGGCGATGGCCTGCTCAAACGCCTCGGGCGTGGCCGGCACCAACTGGGCCAGATCGCCGTAGGGCTGCAAGGCATCGATGGCGGAGGCCACCACCGGCAAGCCAGCAGCAAGATATTCGAAGAACTTCATCGGGAACATCGCCTCGGTGTAGGCGTTGAAGCCCAGGGGCAACAGCCCCACCTGGAATCCCTTGAGATAGGCCGGCAGGCTCGCGTAGGGGCGCTGGCCGAGCAGATGCACGTTGGCCAGACCCTGCAACGCCGACACATCCGTGCTGGGGTCGCCCTCCCCCACGGGCCCCACCAACACCAGCGACCACTCGGGCCGGCGGCGGGCCAGCGCAACCAGCAACGGCAGATCGAGCTTGTAGCCGCTCACCGCACCCACGAAACCGAGGCGGGGCTCGGGGATCGCGGCCAGGTCGGCGGCGATCGGCAGGGCCGGATCCATCGCCTGGGCGAAATGAGCGCCATCGGCCACGTTGGGATAGAAGCGGGTGCGGCTGTTGAGCGGGCTGAGGCTGCGCAGCAAGGCAGGGGAGGTGACGAACACCTGATCAGCGCGGCGGCAGAGCAGCTGCTCCCAGTGGCTGATCGCGGCAGCCGGCATCTCGGGCTGGGCCTGGATCGCATCCACACAGTGATACGCCACCTGGCCGTAATCCAGGTTGGGCAACACCGCCAGAGTCATCGGGCTGTAGGTCCACAGGCAATCGCGGCGCAGGCCGATGCAGCGCTGAGCGCGGGCGAGGCCCCAGCGCAGCAGCCAGCGGTTGAGCTGCAGCGCCCAGCCGCCAGCGGCTCCAGGCACCACCAAGGGCGACCACACCCAGAGATGGGGCCGCACCTGCCGCGGCGGGGCCAGGGCGCGGCGAAGCCGTCGCCACACGCGCCGCCCATCCGCCTTGGCGCCAGGGCGAGCCGCACGCAGACCGCGCAGCCCCAGGGATTCCACGTAAAGCACCCGCTGCCCCAGCGCCGCCAGCTCACAGGCCACGTGCTGCTTGTTGGTCCACAACGGCTGGTCCCAATCCGCCGTGGAGAGCAACGTGATGTCAGCCATCCTGAAGGGCCACCAGCTGACGGAACGTATCGGAGCGCTCCTGCAACAGCTGATATGTGCCGGAGGCTTTCACAAACCCCTTTTCAAACTCAAAGATGCGGTCGCAGTAGCGAATCGTGGACAACCGATGGGCAATCACGACGGTGGTGCAGCGGCGCCCCACCAGCTCCAAGGCTTCGAGCACATCGTTTTCAGTTTTGTTATCCAGTGCGCTGGTGGCCTCATCGAGGATCAACACCTTGGCCTGCTTGTAGAAAGCACGCGCAAGCGCCAGACGCTGCCGCTGGCCACCGGACAGGCGCATGCCGTCCTCACCCACAACGGTGTAGAAGCCATAGGGGAGCTCAGCCACAAAATCATCCAGCTGGGCCATCTCCAACGCCTCCCAGACGCGATCGTCCTCGATGCAGTTGTCGTCAATACCGAAGGCCACATTGCTGCGGATGCTGGCGTCGAGCAGCGCAATGTTCTGCGGAACGATGGCGCAGCAGGCCTGCCAGGACGGCAGCTCATCGGAGGTCACCGGGATCCCATCCAGGAGCAGACTGCCCTGCTGGGGCTGGAGCAGACCCAGCAGGAGATGGGCCGCCGTGGTCTTGCCCCCACCGGTGGCTCCCACCAGGGCCACGCGGGAGCCGACCGGAACGTTCAGGCTCACCCCGCGCATCACCCAATCGGCCGACTGGGGATAGCGATACCAGACCTGATCGAGACGAATGGACGTGCGGGGCATCACCCCGCTGGGGGTGGGCGTGGCGGGGTCACCCAGCAGGCGCCGGCGCGGCTTGAGCTCCAGGAGCATCAGGGCATCACTGATGTCGGGCAGACCGCCGCGCAGCTTGTTCACCGAGCGGAAAATGGCCTGAATCGGCGACGACAGCTTGAGCGCCGCGAACATGATGGCCGCCAGGGTCGGCAAGGCATTGCGCAGCACCTTGGAGGAATCACCCTGCAGCAACGCCGGCAGCAATCCCACCACAAACAACACGGTGATCCCGGCCGGCTCGATGACGTACCGCGGAACTTCCGGCAGCAGCTTGGTGAGGCGGTCGTATTTCTTGCCACGCACACCGATCGATTCAAACCGCTCCAGGCAATAGCGCTCAGCGCCATAAAGCTGAACATCGCGGATCGAACGGGTGGACTCCATCAGCAGAGAGTTCACACGCAGCGAGAAGTTGAGCTTCTGCTTCACCGCAAAACGAAGCGGCGGCGCAATCAATTGCGAAGAAAGAGTATAAGCGGCAAACAGAAACACAAAGATTAGCAAGGCCGGCCAGCCGAAACTGAGCACAATGCCCAGGGTGAGCACCGCCACGGAGAGGGCATTGGAAACCACCGTGAGCAGCGGCAGAATCAGATCATCAGAAATACGCCCCAGGATGCGATTCAGACGCGCCAACAGATGGGCGGTGTTCTGCGTTTGAAAATATTCATACGGCTGCAGCAGCACATTGGCGTAGATGCGATTGCCGTAATCAGCCCAGATCTGCGCACTCAGAAAACTCTGAATCAACGAAGCGCCATAGCGCAGCGCCATCGACAACCACACCAACGCGATCACCAGGCCCGCGAGCCAGATGCCCTGATCGGCCTTGTTGCCTCCGAACACCAGGATCTGCGGGATGCGATCGGCCAGACGCGAGCCGCTCAAGGCACCCACCAAACGGGCGAGCAGGCCGATGAACACCAGATCAAGCAGGCCCACCACCAGCGACACCGCCAGCAGCACGGCCAGCCCACGCAGGCGCTGTCCGGGCAGATAGCTCAGCAGGTCCCGCAGCTGATGCAGCGTCTGGCTGTTGAACAGCTTCAGCGGCGTCTTCTGGGAAGGGCGGCGAGGGGAGGAGGGTTGCGACTGCGACCCATGGTCGGGAAGGGGGAGCTCCTGGGCAGCGAGCGCCGACACGTCCACAGAGTCTCGTCATGCCCAGCGCGTGGTTTCAAGCTATCCGGCGGCCATGGCTGCCGTTCGCGGCCGTGGCCAGCCGGAGAACCGATTGACCCCACATAAGTCCAGCCTTCACCAGGCCTTCAGCCCATCGCAGCCGGGGCGTAACTACCCGCCGTGAAATCGCGGGCATAGAGGCGGACGATGCGCTCCTCCATCCCGGGAGCCAGAAAGCGCTCCAGCTGGCTGGCCGCCTGCTTGAGCTTGGGCGGCTTGCCCGGCACGCAGAACTGCTGCTCCACCTGATGGGGGCGGCTGCAGTCGAGCCCATCCGTCGACAGGCCACGCTGGCGCAGCAGGGCCGGCAGATGCCGGTCGATCTCCTCGAGCTTGTCGATGGCATCGAACTGATCGGGCGCGAAGGCCATCAGATCCACCTGCGGCCACCAGTGGGCATCGTGCTGCAGGCCGCCCTGCTCGAGGTAGGTGAGAAAGCGCTCAAACCCCTGCAGTGAGGCATCCCCGAAGCCGCCGGCCCCGCTGTAGCGCTGCGAATGCCCGGACCCCACCTTCTCCAGAAAACCCGAGAGCAGGCGCGCCCGCGGATCGCGCATCACGGTGAAAAAGATGCAGTGGGGCAACTGTATCAACGCGGCGGGCCAGCGCAGCAGCTGACGCATGGTGGAGCCCAGGGCGATGGCCTCATCCTTGGCCCGGTTGTAAGGCTGAGCGGCCTGCGGAGAACCCGGCGCAAGGGCATCCCGCAGGTACAGAAGCATCGAGGAATTACCGCTTTTCTTGATGCGGTTGTAAGCGAGCCCAGCCTGCGGATAGAGCAACAGCTTGCTCACGGCCGCAGCCCGCACCGGTCGCCGTCCGGTACATCAACCCAGCACGGCCGCCGCCAAGCGATCCTTCCGCCCCACCTGTGGATCCACGACCGACGCCTGCGCCCAGACCGTCCCTATCGCGAGCCGACAAGGCCACCGCTGCGCGGCAAGCGTTGCGACCACCTGCGATCCTGAGGCGTGTGTGCCCCCCGGCGATGACGCTGACGCGACGGATCGGCCTGGCCACGCCTCTGGTGCTGGCGCTGGCCATCGCCTCCACGGGCCTGCTGCAGGGGAGCGAGCGGCTGAGCGCCGCCCTCAGCCTCAGCTGGGTGGTGCTCTGCATCGGCCAGCAGCTCCTGGCCACG
>JBJTWS010000281.1:0-4245 GCA_046081905.1 Synechococcus sp.
CTGGTGGGCATCCACGCTGATGCTGTCGCCCTCCTGCACCAGCGCGATCAGCCCACCTACGGCGGCCTCCGGGGCCACATGACCCACCACCATGCCGTAGGTGCCGCCGCTGAAGCGGCCATCGGTGATCAGGGCCACCGAATCGCCCAGGCCCTCGCCGATGATCGCGGCGGTGGGGGCGAGCATTTCGCGCATGCCGGGCCCGCCAACCGGACCCTCGTAGCGGATCACCACCACATCTCCCTCCTGAATTTGTTTGGCGAGGATCGCCGCCAGCGCCTCCTCCTCACTTTCGAACACCCGCGCAGGGCCGGTGATCGAGGGGTTCTTGACACCGCTGATCTTGGCCACGGCGCCTTCCTCCGCCAGGTTGCCCTTGAGGATCGCCAGGTGGCCCTTGGCGTAGAGCGGATGGCTCAGGGGACGGATCACGTCCTGCCCGGCGGGGGGCTCGGCGGGCACATCGGCCAGCACCTCGTTCAGGGTCTTGCCTTCGATGGTCTTGCAGTTGCCGTGGAGGAGGCCGGCATCGAGCAGCAGCCTCATCACCTGCGGGATGCCGCCGGCCCGGTGCAGGTCCACGGTCACGTAGCGGCCGCTGGGCTTGAGGTCGCAGATCACGGGCACCCGCTGGCGGATGCGCTCGAAATCATCGATCGAGAGATCCACCCCGGCGGTGCGGGCCACGGCCAGCAGGTGCAGCACCGAATTGGTGGAGCCGCCCACCGCCATGATCACGGCGATGGCGTTCTCGAAGGCCTCCCGGGTGAGCAGATCGCGGGGGCGGATATCGGCCTGGATCGCCTCGGCGAGCACCTGGGCGCTGCGGGCGGCGCTGTCGGATTTCTCATGGTCCTCAGCGGCCATGGTGGAGCTGTAGGGCAGGCTCAGGCCCATCACCTCGAAGGCGGCGCTCATCGTGTTGGCGGTGAACATGCCGCCGCAGCTGCCGGCCCCCGGGCAGGCGTTCTTCTCGATCGCCGTGAGCTCCTGCTCATCGATCCGGCCGCCGCTGTACTGACCCACCGCCTCAAAGGCGCTCACCACGGTGAGATCGCAGGCGCCGAGTTTGCCGGGCTTGATCGTGCCGCCATACACGAAGATGGCCGGGATGTTCATGCGCGCCATCGCCAGCATGGCGCCGGGCATGTTCTTGTCGCAGCCACCGATTGCCAGCAGGCCGTCCATGCTCTGGGCATTGCAGGCGGTTTCGATCGAATCGGCGATCACCTCCCGGCTCACCAGGGAGTACTTCATCCCCTCGGTGCCCATGGAGATGCCGTCGCTCACCGTGATCGTGCCGAAGGTCTGGGGCATGGCCCCGGCGGCGAGGGCGGCGGCTTCGGCCCGACGGGTGAGGTCGTTGAGGCCCAGGTTGCAGGGCGTGATCGTGCTGTAGCCGTTGGCGATGCCGATGATCGGCTTGCTGAAATCCCCGTCACCGAAGCCCACGGCCCGCAGCATGGCGCGGTTCGGGGAACGCTGGATCCCCTGGGTGATCGCGGCGGAGCGGAGCATGACGGGCCGGGCACGGAGCGCTGGGAGCAACCTACCGATCCGGCGTACGCACCGATTGACGAGTCCTCAGCCCGGCCCGCCGCCGTTGGCCTCGAGGCTGGTGGCCCCGGAGCGCTCCCCGGCGGTGGTGAGGCTCTCGAGCTGGCGGCGCACCTCCTCGATGGCCTGGTTGAGCTGCTGCACCTTGTCGTGCAGGTGCGGGTCGCTGGGGTTGCCGGAGGTTGCGGTGCTGTACTCCTCGCCGCTGGATTCGCTGCCGCCGGCCCCCTGCAGCCGTGACAGGCGCAGCAGCCGCTCCTGCCGCAGCCGCTGGCGGCGCCGGTCGGCCTCGCTCAGCAGCCACCAGGCCAGGCCCGCCGCGCCGAGGGCGGCACCCGCCACGGCGCTGAGCACCAGGCTGCTGCTGCGGTGACCGCCGCGGGCATCGCCGCATCCCTCCGGGTCGCAGGAACGGGGCGATCGGGCCATGGCTTCTCCGGCGCGGAAGGCTCACAAGCCAAGCCTAGGCAGCCCCTTCCAGGCTGCCGAAGAGGCGTTGGACAACGTCGCCGATGCCGGGGGTGAGGCGGCCCTCCGGATCGAGTTCGGCGTCGATGCAGGCGCAGTGGAGGTGGAGATCGGGGAAGCGGTCAGCCAGCAGGCTCAGGCCGGGCCGGCCTGTGAGGGCGGTGATCACCCGCACCCGGCGCCCCTCCACGCCCCGCTGCCGCAGGCGTTCGAGCACGGCGGCCAGGTCGCGGCCATCGCCCACCTCCGCGGTGTAGACCAGCACCCCCACGCGGCTGCCGATGCTCTCGGGCAGGTAGTCGAGCCGCCAGAGCACATCCTCCGGTCCGGCCGGCTCCACGGCCACATGGGCCACGGTGGCCGTGGGCAACACCGCCTGGGCCCCCTGCCAGAGGCCGAGCCCGCCCCGCAGCAGCGGCACGGACAGCACGGGGATCCCCGCCTCCACCACCGTGCCTTCGGTGCGGGCCAGGGGGGTCTGCACCGGCACGGTGCGGTGGGGCAGCCAGTCGCGCAGGGCCTCATAGGTGAGCCATCGGCCCAACTCCGCCAGGGCCGTGGCGTAGAGGGCCGGCGGGGTCTGGGCGTCGCGCAGCACCGTGAGCCAATGGCCGATCAGGGGGTGGGGTGGCACCACCACCCGCAGGGACATGCTCATGGGAAGACGCACCCGCAGCCGCCCGCGGGGGGCAGGCCGACTGGCAT
The DNA here is from genome assembly GCA_046081905.1 of Synechococcus sp. Classification (GTDB taxonomy): domain Bacteria; phylum Cyanobacteriota; class Cyanobacteriia; order PCC-6307; family Cyanobiaceae; genus CBW1002. Next base: position 2,731 of record JBJTWS010000281.1, read on the forward strand.
AACTTGAGGGGCCACCGTACCCGCGTCGTGATGCCTCGCCGTCGTCTCCGGTCCGCCCTGCGGGCGCTGGCCGGGATCCTGGTGTCGCTCCACGCTTCGGCTCTGCTGCTGCTCCTGCCGGCGGCGCCCGCCGCAGCCATCACGGCTCCCGAACTGCGCGGCCAGCGGGCCCTGCAGGATCTCCAGCCCGACATGCACGGCCGCGACCTCAAGCAGCAGGAGTTCCTCAAGGCGGAGCTGGAGGGTTTCGATTTCAGCGGCGCCGACCTGCGGGGGGCCGTGTTCAACAGCAGCAACCTGCGCGGCACCAACCTGCAGGGCGCCGACCTGGGCGATGTGGTGGCCTATGCCAGCCGCTTCGACGGGGCCGACCTGCGCGGGGCCGTGCTGCGCAACGCGATGCTGATGCAGAGCCACTTCCGCGACGCCGCCATCACCGGCGCCGATTTCAGTGAGGCGGTGCTGGATCTGCCCGAACAGAAGGCCCTCTGCCGCCGCGCCGAAGGGGTGAACCCCACCACCGGCGTGGACACCGCCGAAAGCCTGGGCTGCCGCTGAGCCAGCCCCGTCCGGCCGGATCCGGAACGACCGCATAGATTCAGGGTCCGGTTCCGGAGGGGAACAGCCTCCGGAGGTAACGGGGAAAGTCCGGTGTGAATCCGGCGCTGTCCCGCAGCTGTGAAGGTCTCCCCCGGGGGATCCAGCCAGAACGCCCACCGGTTGTTCTCTCCTCCCCGGCGCGGACCGGACTGCCCGATGGTTGCCATCTCCCCGAGGACCGGCCCAGCGCCGATCCAGCCCCGCCGCCGCGCGGGGGCTCCTGCCTGGCTTCTGCTGCCCCTGCTGGGCCTGGCCTTGCTGCTCGTGGCCGTGCCGGCCCAGGCCCACCACCTGATCGAAATCCTCGGGCTGCAGCCCACCCCGGTGAACGGGCTGCTCAGCGGGTTGGCGCACCCCCTGCTGGGTCCGGACCATCTCCTCTTCCTGCTGGCCCTCTCCCTGGTGGGCCTGGCCCAGCGCAACGGCTGGATGCTGGCCCTCCTGGCCACGGGCCTGGCGGGAAGCCTGGTGGGCCTGGCGCTGCCGGGGATTCCCGGTGCGGAAGCGGCGGTGGCTCTCAGCCTCGCCGTGGTGGGGCTGGTGCAGCTGGAGCGGCTGCCCCGCTGGAGCCTGGTGCCCGCCTTCGCGCTGCACGGCTACGTGCTCAGCTCCTCGGTGCTCGGCTGGAGTGCCATGCCGGTGGCTGCCTACCTTCTGGGCCTGCTGCTCAGCCAGGGGGCTCTGCTGCTGCTCGCCCTCGGGGTCCTGCGCCGGGTCGCGGCGGGCCTCACCCCCACCCGCCGGCGCCTGCTCGCGGCTGGCCTGATCGGCTGCGGCGCCGCCTGGGCCTGGTCGAGCGTGGTGGCCTGAGCCGTGAACGGATCTTCCCCCCGGCTGCCGGTCACGGTGGTGACCGGCTTTCTCGGTGCCGGCAAAACCACCCTGTTGCGCCATCTGCTGCTCCACAGCGGCCAG
>JBJTWS010000282.1:0-7613 GCA_046081905.1 Synechococcus sp.
CGAGGATCGGAAAACAACGTGCCAATCGTGGCGGCTGTCTCCCTGGACGAGGACGGCCACCCCATTCATGTGAAGGTGTCTAAAGTCAAAGCCTTCTCCTTCGCGGCAATCGCAGACTGGGCCCAGAGCTCTTTGGCTCGAGGATGCGAGGTGATCTCCGATGGGCTGGCCTGCTTCCGTGCCGTGGCAGAAGTGGGCTGTATTCATCACCCCACGACAGTGAAAGGGTGGCATCCGAATGATCTGCCTGAGTTTCGGTGGATCAACACCGTGATCAGCAACTTGAAAACCAGTTTCAGCGGAACGTTTCAAGCCTTGCACTTTGACAAGTACGCTGATCGCTACTTGGGCGCTTTCAGCTTCCGCTTCAATCACCGCTTCAAGCTGGAAGAAATGACCGACCAAGTGCTCAAGGCGGTCTGCCTCTGCACCGCACGACCCGAACGCCTCCTGAGGAGCGCGGAGCTTGCTACCTAATCAAGAGGCCAGATAGCCATCCCTGCAGATCTCGCCGTTGCTGCCCACCACTTCGGGCCAGTCCGCGGGGGTGTTGCCCGCGCCGTTGTCGAGCAGTGCACCGGAGGTGAAGAGCAGCATCCCCTCGAAGGGGGAGGGGTGCACCTGCGGATGGCGATGGGCCCCGTCATCAAAGATCGTCACCGGCAGGGCGATGGAGATATCGCCCAGGAGGCTGAGTTCGGTGATGGTCCAGTCGGAGCCGTCGCCGGCCACCTGGCTCTCGGCAAAGATCTGGGGCTGTCGCGTGTCGAACAGGAGCCCCAGCAACTCAAGCCCGCTGAGCGTCTCCAGGTGGATCTCGCGCAGTCGTTTCTGGAGACGGCCGCCCGCCTGAGCGCGTCCCTGCCGCAGCTGAATCAGGAGATCCTTGGCCCGCTGCAGCGTCGTGCCAGGCACCAGGATGGCGGAGGAGGTGGTTGTCTTCATGGCACGCGGATCGGTCGACCCCCTCAGCACTGGATGGAGGGCAGGTACACCCCCGGCGGTTCGCTGTACTCCCCGTAGGACAGGTAAGAGAGCTGTTTGAGGGTGCGGTGGCCCGCCTCGAGGGCGCGGCGGAATAGGGTGGTGCGCTGCAGCGGGCAGAGGAACACGGCGATGGGGGCCGGCAGATGGCGGGCGCTGTGGCCGATCAGGGCCAGCAGGTCGTCGTCGCTTTCGGCGGCGGCATGGCCGAACAGGGAGGCGATCCGGTAGCCCACCACCCGCCCGTCCCGTTCCCGCACGAAGCCGGGGATGCCCCCGGCCAGCAGTCCGGCGGCGTCGCCGGCGCGCGAGAAGCCGTAGGCGGCCTCGCTCAGGCTGCGCACGTCCTCCAGGTCCGTGACACTGAGGAGCCGGATCGAAGGGTCATCGCTGGCCGCCGCACGGGGCTGCATGGCGGCCGCCGTGCCCCGCCAGGCGAATCCCAGCCGGCTGTAGAGCGCCAGTGAGGCGCTGTTGATGGCTTCCTGGAACAGGCGCGTGCCGCGGATGCCCCGCCGCTCCGCCTCGCCCAACACCCAGCCCATCAGTTCCCGGCCGATGCCCCGGGCCTGCACCGCCGGATCCACCGTGATCGGTCCCACCCCGGCGACCGGGTCGGCATGGAGCAGAAAGTTCGATCCCACCACCTGGCCATCGAGCACGGCCACAACGCCGCTGTAGTCGAAGCGACCCACCACATGGGTAAGGATCATCTCGGCGGTGTGCACGTCGGCGATGTCCCGGGGCACGCAGTGGCGGTCGTGCAGGTGGGCGAAGGCGCCGTGGCAGATCCGGGCCAGCTCGGGAATGTGGGCGGGCACCGCCGGGATCAGCTCGAGTGCCATGGGCTGCACGCTCCTTGCGCAGCCATCCTGGCCGCCTTGGCATCACGCAAAAGCCGCTGGGAGCTCCCTTCAGGGATCGCTCGCGGAGGGGGCAAACACGCTCAGGCAATCCTCCACCACCAGGCTGGTGTCGGCCTGGCTGTCGACCCGGAAACGGCCCCAGGTCGCTACGGATTCCGGGCGAACCGATTCCAGCGGCCACTCGAGGCGCTGGCCGCCGTAGGTGAGTCCCACGCAGGTGAGGCTGGCGTCGTCGCCCAGCAGGCTCCAGAGCACGGAGAGTTTGCCGCGGTCGTAGGGCGCCAGGGCCAGCTCCGTAGGACAGTCGGCGATCACGCCGAGCCCCAGGCGGAGCCGGAGGCCCCGCTCCCAGCTCAGGTAGGTGCCGTCGTGGGTGGGATAGAACCAGCAGGTGGTGTTGCTCAGTTCGTTCAGCGCCACGCGATCGAGGCACTGCGGCTCCGGGGAATCGGCTCCCCCGCCGCGGTAGACCCCCAGCCAGTGGTGCTGGGGCTCGATCCCAACCACCACGGCATCGCAGAGCTGCTTGGTGCCCGCCGGGGTGTGGCCGTTCTCGCCGCCAAGGGACCCATCCAGGGGAAGCTGGGCCAGGTCCGGGATCTCCGCCCCCCGGCTGAAGATCCTTAGCCCGAAACCGGTGGTGGGCCCGGCGGCCTGGGCCTGCTGCAGCTCCTCCAGGGAGGTGGGGGCCTCGGGCAACGCCAGGGCCGGGGCCACCACGAAGATCAACGGTGGGGTCATGGGAAGGGGGCGCAGCGCTGGCTTTCGCGGATGGGGCGCGGTGCCGGCCACCACTTTGATCGGTGCCGATCGGATCTGTGCGGTTCAGAGCGGGTTGGAGCGGTTCAGCAGAACCGGAACGGTCTGCAGAGCCGGCTCCCCGAAAGCGGGCTGCGCCGGTTCGGAGTTCCGCGCGGCAGTGCGGCCCTCCAGCAGGGCTGACACCATGCCGGCGGGGATTCTGGGCTTCAGGTCTGGCTGCGCGCCCTCACGGCGGCCCCGCCGGGAAGCCAGAATGTAACGGCCTCGTTACAAAGCTATGACGGCTGGCGAGCTTTTCCTGGAGAGCCTCAGCAGCGGTGTGATCACCCCGGCGGAGATCGACTGGCTGCTGTCCCAGCAGGGTCGCTTCTCCCGGGCGGAACAGGCCACGATGCAGCGGTTGGGGCGGTTGCTCGATCAAGGCCGGATCCAGCTGGGCTGCCGGATTGCGCCGCAACGGCTGCGGCACCGTCAGGTGCTGAACGAGTGGTTCGAACCGCTGGGGCAGCGCTGCTGATCCCGTTGCCATGGCCCTCAGCGGTTGAGCCGCTGCATCTGCCAGGTCACGAGCGTGCCCACCGGGCTCCAGAGGAGATAGGGCACCAGCAGCAGGGCCGCCAGCCCCGACTGGGGGAGCACCACCACCGTGAGGGCCACACCCCACAGCCAGCCGGCCAGGCCCACCCCGGTGCCATTGGCCAGGCGGCGGGTGGTGCAGATCAGCCAGGTGTAGCTCTGCACCAGCAGCAGCAGAGCCAGGTAGCCCGCCATCAGCGCGAAGCTCCAGCTGGCGTTCCAGGCCAGCAGCGCCGAGGCGTAGAAGCAGGCATAGATCACCAGCCAGATCAGTGGGATCAGCCCCTCGAACGTCAGCCAGGCCGGCCGCCGCAGCCGCAGGAACCAGGCGAACTGCTCCCGGCTGGGGTTCAGACCGGCGCCCACGGCCACCATCGCCAGCAGGATCAGCAGCGCCGCAGCCATGGCATCCGGTGGTGGCCCCTACAGCCTGGCGTACCGGAACCCGCCCTGAGGTTGAACCCGCCCCGGTGGACTCCACCGATTGAGCATCCCTTCCTATGGCAGCGGGCCGGCGGAGCCCCGATCGTGGCCCCATCGACACCGGGAGGCTCCAGGCCATGGACGAAACCCCACCGCAGCGTGGTGCCGGAGTGCGCTGACGATCCGGCCCCTGCTCCAACACTCTCCACCGATCACCGGTTTCCCTGGCTTCTGCCACCAAGCCGTCCACTGCACCGTTCACGAGCGCGGCCCCCGGGCCGCGCCCCCAGGTGCCCCGGACCCACGGGAAGCCCCCCTGGACTTTGGCCCCAGGTGCCAGCGTCAGCCTGCTTCTTCCTGCAAAGCCTGAGAAACGCCCGGTGCCCTCGTCACCGGGCTTTCTGCTGTCTGAGCCCCGAGCCACTCCACCAGCTTGGTGTGGCGCCTGCGCCCCAGGCGGTTCTTCACCGCCATCGCCAGGGCCTTTTTCTGGCCCACCAGCACCACCAGCTGCTTGCCGCGGGTGATGCCCGTGTACACCAGATTGCGCTGCAGCATCGCGTAGTGCTGCGTGAGCAGGGGGATCACCACGGCGGGGGATTCGCTGCCCTGGCTCTTGTGGATCGTGCAGGCGTAGGCCGGCACCAGGTGGTCGAGTTCGCCCCAGCCGTAGGTCACCTCGCGGCCGTCGAAACGCACCGTGAGTTCGCTGGCATCGGCGTCGATGGTTTCCACCGCGCCCAGATCGCCGTTGAACATCTCCTTCTCATAGTCGTTGGCCACTTGCATCACCTTGTCGCCCGGCGCGAAGCGCCAGCCGAAGCGTTCCACCTGTTCGGCGGGATCGGGGTTGAGCAGCTTCTGCAGCTCCAGATTCAACGAGCGCGAGCCGCAGCCGCCGCGGGCCATGGGGCACAGCACCTGCACCTGGCCGATCGGATCGAGGCCGAAGCGGGCCGGGATGCGCTCGCCCACCACCTTGAGGATCAGGGCCACCGCCTGCTCGGGCGTTTCGGCGGGCAGGAAATAGAAATCACAGGTGGCCTCCGCCGGCGGCCGCAGATCGGGGAGGGAGCCGCCATTGATGGCATGGGCGGCGGTGATGATGCGGCTGGAGGCCGCCTGGCGGAACACCTCCGTGAGCCGGGCTACCGGCAGGGCGCCGCTGCCGATCAGATCGGTGAGCACCTGGCCGGGACCCACCGAGGGCAGCTGGTCGCCGTCGCCCACCAGCAGCAGCGCGGCCTCGGGGGGGGAGGGCGTCGAGCAGGGAGGCCATCAGGGGCACATCCACCATGGAGGTTTCATCCACCACCAGCAGGTCGCACTCCAGCGGCAGGGCGGCAGTGCGACGGAAGCCGAAGGCCGCCGGATCGAACTCCAGCAGCCGGTGAATCGTTTTCGCCTCCAGGCCGGTGCTTTCATTCATCCGCTTGGCGGCCCGGCCGGTGGAGGCACAGAGCAGGATGCGCAGCCGCTTGGCGGCCAGGATCCGCAGGATGGCGTGGATCAGGGTGGTTTTCCCCACCCCCGGCCCGCCGGTGATCACCTGAACCTTGCGGGCCAGCACCTGCTCCACCGCCCGCTTCTGGCTCTCCGCCAGCTCCAGGCCCAGCTGGTGCTCCACCCAGGCAATCGCCTTGCCCGCGTCGATGCACCCCCAGGGGGGCTTGCCTCCCGCCAGCTGCTGCAGCGCCGCCGCGATGGCGCGTTCATCCCGGTGCAGGTGGGCCAGGAAGATGGCCGCTTCGCCGGCCAAGGCATCGGCCACCACCGATCCCTCGGCGAGCTCCAGGTCCAGGGCGGCCTCGATCCGGCCCGGTTCTAGGGCCGCTGCACCGCCAGCAGATCCCCGGCCCGTTGCAGCAGCTCGGCGGTGGGCAGGCCGCAGTGGCCATCGCCGCTGGCCTCCAGCAGGGCGTACTGGATGCCGGCCCGCAGGCGGATCAGGGCCCCGGGCTCGATGCCGAGGCGGGCGGCGATCGCATCGGCGGTGCGGAAGCCGATGCCGCGGATGTCGCGGGCGAGGCGGTAGGGGTTCTCCGCCATCACCGGCACGGCGTTGGTGCCGTAGGTCTTGAAGATCCGCACGGCCCGGGCGGTGCCCACGCCATGGCTGTGCAGGAACACCATGATTTCGCGCACCACCTTCTGATCCGCCCAGGCCTGGTGGATCCGCTGGCCCCGCACCGGGCCGATGCCGGGCACCTCCCGCAGCCGCTCGGGCGTGTGCTCGATCACCTCGAACACCTGATCGCCGAACACCGCCACGAGCTTGCTGGCGTAGATCGGGCCGATGCCGCGGATCATGCCCGAACCGAGGTACTGCTCGATGCCTTCGGCGGTGGTGGGCGCGGAGGAGCGCAGGAAGGAGGCCTGGAACTGCTGGCCGTGCTCGCGGCTGTTCACCCAGGTGCCGCTCACCGTGATCCATTCGCCGGCGCTGATCTCGGCGGCATGGCCCACCACCGTGACCAGATCGCGGTGGCCCCGCGCCTTGATCCGCAGCACGCAGAAGCCGTTCTCGGCGTTGTGGAAGGTCACGCGCTCCACCGAACCCGCCAGCACCTCGCTGGGCTGCGGACTCGCCTGGGCCGGATCGCGGGAGGAGGGGCGTGCCAGGTCGCTGACCCTCAGGCGTTCACGCCAGCCGTTGCCTCTTCAAAGCGGCGATTCACCTCGTTCCAGTTCAGCCTTGACCACCAGGCCTGGATGTACTCGGGCCGGCGGTTCTGGTAGTGGAGGTAGTAGGCGTGCTCCCACACATCGAGCCCCAGCAGCGGTGTTCCCCGCTCGATGCCGGGCAGATCCATGAGTGGGTTGTCCTGGTTGGCGGTGCTGGTGATCGCCAGGCGGCCATCGGGCCTGCGGATCAGCCAGGCCCAGCCCGAGCCGAAGCGGCCGGCTGCCGCCTGGTTGAACTGAGCCTGCAGGGCCTCGAGCGAGCCGAAGCTGGCCTGGATCGTCGCCAGCAGCGGCTCCGATGGCTCTCCCCCCTGGCCCTCCGGTGCCATCACCGCCCAGAAGAGGCTGTGGTTCCAGTGCCCGCCGCCGTTGTTGCGCACCGCCTCGGGAAAACGCGAGATCTGGCCCTGCAGCTCGTCCAGGCTGAGGCCGGCCAGGGCCGGGTTGGCCTGGATCTGCGCGTTCAGGTTGGCCACGTAGCCGCCGTGGTGGAGGGTCATGGTGGTGGCATCGATCACCGGCTCCAGGGCCTCGGCGGGATAGGGCAGCGGCGGCAACGTGAACGCGGCCCAGGCGGGGGCGGCGAGGCCCACCAGCAGGTGAAGGGAGGTGAGGCAGGCCAGCAGGGCCCGGCCCAGGAACCGCGGGAGCATGGCAGGGAAGCGGTGGGAGGCGAGATCACCAGCCTGGCGGATGGGGTGCATACCCTCAGGCGCCGCCCGCTTCAGCGGCCCGTTCGCCATAACCCGCCGCCCACACCGCCGGCGCCATGCCCGCCGGCACCAGGCGGCGGTAGGCCTCGCTGGCCAGGATCTCCTTCACCGCCTCCCCCAGGAGCTCGTTGGAGCGGCTGGCGGGCAGGCGGTGGCTGAGGCTCTGGTGCATCCGCAGCAGGTACCAGGCGGTGCCCTCGAGCCCCGCGTTGAAGCGCTCCCAGCTGCGGGGGTCGCGGCGGGCATCGAGCACCAGGTCGCGGGCGTTGTGGGCCTTGTCCGCCGCCGTGACCCGCAGGGACCCGGTGCCCTTGTGCTCCAGGGAGGCGAGGTAGCGGCTCTTGCGCAGCAGCCAGGGCTCCTTGGGTGCCCCGGGGGCCACGGGGCCGGCGGTGTCGGTGCAGTCCTGCACGAGGCCGGCCACCTCCTCCCCGAAGCGCGCGGCGATCGATTCATGGCTCTGTCCGGCGTCCTCGATGGCGTCGTGCAGGAGGGCGGCGATGGCCTCGTTCTCGCTGCCGCCGTCTTCCCACACCAGGGCGCTCACGGCGATCAGGTGGGAGAGGTAGGGCACGGGCTTGCCCTTGCGGCGCTGGCCGCGGTG
>JBJTWS010000283.1:0-9035 GCA_046081905.1 Synechococcus sp.
CCGTGGCCAGGGCGGTGAGGTGGTTGCGGAGCTCGGCGTTCTCCTGCTCCTGAGACACGAGGAAGGCTCGGACGGCAGCAGGCGTCGCCAGCCAGTCCGCTTCTGCAATCCCAGTCGGTGCAGAGCCCATCACAAGTTGCCCATGCCTGAGACATAAAGAGGATTCAGGCCGCCGTCAAGCTGCATTGCAGGCCTACAGTTCGCGGCGAGCTGCCACAACCCCTGAACGCATACAAAGAGACAAAGAGGCTCCAGGAGCTTCTGGAGGTTCATGGCCAGGATATTTATCGCGATGGATGAACCCTGTGTCGCTGGCAGTTTCTCTCGGATCAAGCCCAATCCGTAGCGACGCTTGCCTTGACCGATCTTGCCCTCAACGGCGTTGCGCTGCCTTTGGTCATCGGCGAACTGCCGCTTCTCGGCCGCCACCAACTCCGGATCATTCTTCGGGCGGCCAAGACGCGCTCCGGTCAGCCGAATGCCGTGACGCTGGCAGAATGCACGATTTGATCTTGTGCGGTAAATCTGATCAGCGCAGATCACCTCCAGATAGCAGCCGTATCGGTGACGATAGGCTCTGGCCTGGGCCTTCAGGTCTTCTCCCTCGTTGTAGGGATCGAAACTCAGGCGATCGAGAAAGGTGAATCCGTCGCCAGTAACAGATATTGAGATCTTGGCGCCAAACTCAACATTGCATCTTGCCTTGCCACGCACAATTGGCCTGATGTGTGCTTGACAAAGGCTGACGATGTGAGCAGGAATGCTTCGGGTGTCTGAGAGATAAAGAATGTTTTGCTGGCGGACCAGCTCGCTGACAACCAACAGCTTCTGATAGGCATGCCGCCCAGCCGCCAGAAGGCTTGCGCCACAGGCTATCAGGGCAGCGATGCTAGCAAGATTGCGCTTGAGATGCCCAAGCTGCTGCTTGATCGTTTTGCGGATCTTGAGAATTCGATGGCATTTCTTCTTGGCCACGGCGAGGAACTGCTGCCTGGCTTGCTTTCGATGCGTGCGTGGCTTATGACCAAAGGACTCTCTGATCTCCGAATACATTGCGTCGATCAGGGTCTCGGTTAACTCTCGGCCTGCATTGAGTAGTGAGAGATCCGTTGGATGACGAATATCATGTCGCGTCAATCAGTAGTGACCCTTGATTTGGCCGTGTTATTATGGATCCAATTTTCTGATCGGCTGTGCTGCTGGTTCCGCTTCCATCGCTGCTGTCATCATCGTCATGCTTATCAGCTGCGTAAGAGCGGATCACGCTCAGGCCGTGGCGCACGATTCGTTCATTGCAGTTGTGTACTACCGATTCCGGCAGCCGCTTCCGGAAGTACACCATCATTGATGGGTCAAACGGAGCCGAGTACTGAAATGCTTCCAGGCCGATGAAGAACTGCAAATACGGATTCTCTTTGATCTGCTCAACCAGTTCTTCATCAGTCAGCCCCATGCGGACCTTGATGATCAGGGCGCCCAGTGCTATGCGAAATGGCTTTGCCGGGGCGCCAAAGCCCTTGCAGAACTGAGCTGCATAGTCATCTTCCAGCTCATCCCATGGGATCAGCTCAGCCAGCTTGATCCAGCGATTGCCACCAGAGAGTTTTCCTCCAAACGGCAGGAAGAAGTCCTCGAACGAGAGCTGATCACGATGCTCACGCCGGTACATGTGGAAAACTCAGTGCAGCTTTTGGGCGCAAACGAGCCCGATCCCGCACATTCTAACGGGTAAAACTGCTCACATCCACTGCGCCGCAGTGTGAGGTGGGTGCCTTTTACTGGACAGATATGGCCCCTGACATCGTTAACCCTAGGCGGGAAGGACAGGATCCGTTCTCAGTGTAGACCTTATAGGGGGTTCTACCTCCCAGAGAGCTGTGAGGCCTTACGTGGCAGTACCTCCACTGGAAGCGTGCCAGGCTAATCTCAGCCTCCCAGTCATCACTGTAAGCACGTAGGTACACCTCCTCGTACTTGACTGTGCGCCACAACCTTTCCACCAGGATGTTGTCGTAGCAGCGCTCCCTTCCAGGCCAGCTGATCCTGATCTTCTCGGCTCGCAGTGAGGGAGGTGTTTCAGTGGTGGAACTCCTTCCAGACCAGCCAGTAGGAGGCAAACCCCACGGCGGGCACGAGCAGTGCGGGAAGGATGGCAAAACCCAGCAACATCGGCAATCCCAGCGCCAGGGGAATCAGGCATAGACCGAGATAAAACAAGCTCAGTAGGAGAATGGCATTGCGCCGCCTCCGGATCCAGGCGCTCAGACGGTAAAACTGCACTTCCAGTCGCCTCCGGCGGCGTTCAGCCGGAGGAAGGTGGTGCCACCAGTTGGAGGCGGGTCGGCGGGGCATCAGCGGAGCCGCTCCAGGCCGCGGCGTTTGTCTTCGAACAGGCTGGTGAGGATATTGATGAAGCGCCGTTCCCGGATGGTGAGATCGGCAGTGAGCGACATGCCCGCCCGCAGGGGAACAGATCTCTGTCCCACGGTCAGGCCCTGCTGCTGCAGCTCCAGAATGGCAGGGAAGTAAAGGCCCTTGGCCTCGCTACCAAGGGCACGGGCGAGTTCTTCCGGGGTGAGTGCATCGGAGCCAATACGTTTCACGGTGGAAGGGATGCGGCCGTAGTCGGAGGCGTTGAAGGTGTCGATCGACAGATCGGCATGCTGGCCTACCCGCACGAAGCCAATAGCCTTATTGGGTAGGTATACGCGGGCCTGGAGATTGTCTTGAGGCACGATCTTCATCAGCGGCTTTTCCGGCTGCTGTTGCACCACGCTTTGGCGGCCCACACTGATGTCGAACACCACTCCGTTGCTGGGGGCGGTGATCAGGTTGTAGCGGAGCAGGAGGCGGGCATCACTGATCTGCTTATCGAGCTCGCTGATCTGGCGCAGGTTTTCCTCGATCTTGCTGCGCAGTTCCACTTGGGAGCCGGAGTCTGTGTTCACGAGGGTGGCTTCAAGCCGATCCACCTCCCGCTCCTCGGCCGCAATCCTTGCCTGCAGCTCATCCACTTTGTTCTGTGCATCGAGGGCCTGCACTTCGCTCACGGCGCCAGTGCGGGCCAGATCCTGGTAGCGGCGTGAGATGTTCTGGGCCGTAGCCAGGTTGGTGCGCAGCCCCGCTAGGGTGGCGCGGCTCTTGAGAAGTGCCTCCGTGGCGGCGCGACTGCTGCTGGAGAGGGCCAGTTTCTGGTTGATCAGCTGCTGGCGCTGGTTCGGGGTGAGGGCACCGGGTTCGATTTCTCCCAGGGAGGCGCGAAGCACGGCATTCTCGTTGATCAGCCGGCTGCGCACGGCTTCGGCGGTGCGCAGTTTGGTGCGGGCATCGCTCAGGTCGAAGCGGAGCAGGGGATCGCCCTGGTTCACCTGCTGGCCCTCCTTCACCAGCACCTCATCCACTAGGCCAGGCACGGGGGCATCAACGTCCTTCACCCGGGAGCCGGGTTCGAGTTTGCCCTGCACGGCGATGGTTTCCGGGAGGGGGGCCACCAGGGCCCACACACAGGCGGCCAGGGTGCCGCCCACCACGGTCCACACGAACACGGAAGAGGCACGGGTGGTTTTGCGCAGCACCACGGGGTGGCTGAATTCCCACTCCTGCTGGGGAACGAGGCTGCCGGGTTTGGGGGGAGGAAGGGCCATGGCTCAGCTGAGACCCTCCTGGTTCTGGCTCTGGAAGAGGGCGTAGTACCAGCCGCGGCGTGCCATGAGCTCGTTGTGATTGCCCACCTCCATGATGGCGCCCCGGTCCATGAGCACGATCATGTCAGCCGGACGCACGGTGCTGAGCCGGTGGGTGATGAAGAACACGGTGCGGCCTCGGAAGGCTTCGAAGAGGTTGAGGCACACCTGCCGTTCGGTGCGGGCATCGAGGGCGCTGGTGGCCTCATCGAGGATGAGCATGCGGGGGTTCTGCAGCACGGCCCTGGCCAGGGCCATGCGCTGCCGTTGGCCGCCGGAGAGGCCGGCGCCGCGTTCTCCCACGGAGGAGTTGTAGCCCTGTGGCATCTGCATGATGAAGTCGTGGGCGCAGGCGATCTTGGCGGCACGGATCATTTCATCTGCGGTGGCATCGGGTTTCACCAGGAGGAGGTTTTCCTTAATCGTGCCGTCGAACAGGAGGCTGTCCTGGGGTACTACCCCGATCTGCCGGCGGAGGGAGTAGAGCTCCACTTTGTTAATGTCGAGTCCGTCAATCTTCACGCTGCCGGATTCCGGCCGGTAGAACCGCGGCAGGAGTTTGAGCACCGTGCTCTTGCCGCTGCCGGACCCCCCCACCATCCCCACGAAGGCCCCGGTTGGCACCTCCAGATTCACACCGTGCAGCACCAGTGGGGCATCCTCTGAGAAGCGGAAGGTTACATCGTTAATCTGCACGTGGCCCTGCAGGGGAGGCATGGGGATATTGCTGGCTTCCTCTTCGGTTTGTTCGGTGGGGCGATCCACCACGTCGCCCACTAGGCGGAGCTGCTCATTGCACCGCTTGAACTGTTGCCAGGTTTGAACGAGCTTCACCATGGGACCAGTGATGTAGCCGGCGATGATGCGGAAGGCGATGAAGCCACCGAGAGTGATCTGGTTCTGCATCACCAGATAGATGCCGAAGCCGATCACCAGTAGCCCGTTAAGATCATTGATGAACTTGGCCAGGTTGCTGGTGGTCTCGGTGGTGAGACGTAGCTTGAAGTCTTCGCCGATGAAGCGCGCGTAGCGGTTCTGGAATTCCCAGCGGGTCTTGAGTTCAGCGTTCTGGGATTTGATCGTTTGGATGCCGGTAATCGCCTCGGTGAGATAGGAGTAAGTTTTGATCGAGTGGCCAATGCTGCGCTTGAGTTGCACTTCCACCAATGGATTGCTTACCAGGGCCAGGATCAGGAAGACCGGCAAGGTGCTGAGGGTCACCAAAGTGAGCAGAGGGTTGATTGCTAGCAGGATGCCGATGTAGAGGATGCTGAAGAAGAAATCCACGATTGTGGTTAGGCTCTGGCCGATAAGGAATTCCCTCAGACGATCGAGTTGAGTAAAGTAGAAGGTGATCTGGCCCACGGGCCGGCTATCGAAAAAGCCTTGGGGCAGGCGCACCAGTTGATCTAGGATGGTGGATTTGGTGGCCTGATCCACTCGGTTGGCCACGCCGGTGAAGATGAAGCTGCGCAGGCCGCGGGTGAAGGCGGTAACCAGATTCGCCAGCAACAGCAGCGAGGCGATGCTGACCAGGGCGTTGAAGTTGCCGGTGCGGGCTACCTGATCGATCAGCACCTGCATGCCGAGGGGAGTGGCGAGGGCGAGCAGGTTCACCACGAAGGAGGCGGCGAGCACCTCGATCAACTCGCGGTGGTGTTCCCGCAGGTAGGGCAGATACCAGCCCCAGCTGAAGCGGCTGTCTTTGCTGTCGGGCTTGCGCTGGAAGAGGAGGACTTCGATGCGATCGCTGCCGGTGGGCACCAACTGCTCGGGAGGGATGGTGAGGGCACCGATTTCCGCCTCTAGCAAACGCACATCGCCATTGGCATCCACCCCATCGAGAAGGCCAATCTGGCCGTTCTGGATCACCAGAGCAGGGGTGGGAACGCGACGCAGCTGTGTGAGAGGAATCTCGGTGAGCATCACCTGCAGCCCAAGGCTGTGGGCCAGCTGGCCGAGGTTCACGAGGTTGCACTGGCCCTGGCGCTGCAGGATCCCCTCGATCTGATCGATCAGGGCATCGCGGTTCAGAGGCACGCCAAAGTAACGGGCGAGGGCTTCGCAGATGGCCAAGGGAATATCCCTGGGACCACTGGCTCGGCGGAGGCGCAGGGGCCCTCCGCCGAGGCTGCCGGATGATGCCCGTTCGGCATCGGGCGGCGGGGCCAGACTGTATTCACCCGGTTGGAGAGGCACCAGCTCGCTGCTAGTGCTGGCAAAGCGCGTGAGGGCGCCGGTGGGAAGCTGCTGGGTTGCAGGGGAGGGCAGGCCGATCAGGCGGAGCCAGCGGCTGGGATCGCGCTCGGTTTCCGCTTCTCCAGCCTCGCTGGCGAAGGGGGCGCCACTGGCGCAGAACCATTGCTGCTCGGAGCTGGCGAGGGCTTCGCTGGGCCAGGGCGCCTGGGGCGGTACGCTCAAAAGGGCCACTTCGGATCGTACAGCTGGCCAGTGCTCCAGCTGGGGTAGCCAGAGGGGATCCCGCTCGGCCAGGGCCAGCAGCAGCTGGTGGAGCTCGGCGGCCGGTTGCTGCCGCGCCAGCCAGGCACCGAAATCCGGGTGGGTTTCGAGCAGATCGAAGAACCCTTTGGCGGGGAGAAACAGAACATCGAGCTCGGTACTGGCGCGCAGGTGCTCTCGCGGCACGCCATGCACGAGGCTGAGCCAGCCGGCGATGGATCCCGGCTCGAGCCGATCAATGGTGCGGCGCAGCTGGCGGGCGGGATCGTGGGCAAGGCTGCGCACCTGGCCGCGCACCAACAGCCAAACGCCTTCCGGCATGGAACCCTCGTGCACGAGCACCTGGCCGAGGCCATAGCGGCGGGCCTGGAGTTGCCGGGCGAGCGGGAGGCGCTTTTCCGGCGGCCAGGCGTTGAGGGGGGGGAACTGCGCCAGCAACTCCTCGATGGCCTGAACCGTGGAACTCATGGGGCTTCGGTGAGGAGATGGTTTGGCAGGGGTGGGAGGGTTTCGCCGGCCATGAGCAGGGCCACACGCTGTTCGAACCATTCAACGAACAGTTCGTTTCGCATGGTGGTACGGGTTTCGTCGTTGAGTTCTGCCGGGAACCAATGCTCAAGGCGCAGAAGTAGCCACACGTTTACCAGATGAAAGGGGGCGAGCAGCTGGCCGGGGCGGCTTATCCGCAGGCGTTTCACCACTTCGGCGTGGGCACCGGTGAGCGGCACTGGCCCCACGCGGCCCATGGTGTGGCGCTCCGCGCCGAGGGAGAAGCGTTCAGCCAGATCGGCGAAATCGGCTTCTCCCTCGAGGATGCGCTGGTGCAGTTCCTCGGCAACGTGCTGCTCCTCCACGCGGATGAGGGAATAGATCACCTGATCGAGATCGAGCTTGCGCTCGAGGAAGCGGATCTCCACCTCTGCTTCGAACACCCGTTGCTTGAAGAGCTCGAGCCGGTGCCCTTTCGTGGCGAAGTAAGCGAGGTCTTCCTCTGCCAGACCCTTGCGGGCGAGGAAGGCCTGGCGCTGCTCCGGGGTGCTCACCTCCTCACGGAGGAGGTACTCCTCCACTAGTTCAGCTGTGGTTTGGGCATCCAGCTCGATGGTGCGCACCACCTCGTCGTAGACGCTGGCCTGGGCCACGGCGAGGACCAAGCCCTGCTGCCGCATCAGCCGGTTCAGCTCGACGGCCGAGATCCACGGCCGTCCGGGGGGAACCTCGATTACGGGCGCCTCGGCAGAATGGGGGGAGACCTGTATTTGCTGAATCGGGCTCGTAGTGGTGCTGGGCTCAACCATCCAGCCAGTGTATGGCGGATTCCCAGGCCCCTCCACCAGCGGCACCGATGCTCGCCCTGAGCCCCAGGGGCGCGAGGCACTCCGTAGCAACTGATACCCCACGGGCCAGCTGCTTTTCTGCTTGAATAGTATCCAGTTCGGGAGAGGCAGATAGCGGAACCACCCCAAGACCTCGACGAAGGCCCCCTGCCCCCCTTAGTGCCGGTGATCCTCTGCGGCGGCACGGGCACGCGGCTGTGGCCGCTGTCGCGGGCGAGCTACCCCAAGCAGTACTGGGCCCTGGCCGGCGACGGGGAGGAGACGCTGCTGCAGCAGACGCAGCAGCGGCTGGCAGGGTTGCCGGGCCTGGCGCCGCCGCTGCTGCTCTGCAATGAAGACCACCGCTTCATCGTGGCCGAGCAGATGCGGCAGATCGGGGTGGAGCCCGCCGCGATCCTGCTGGAGCCGGTGGCGCGCAACACCGCCCCGGCGGTGGCGGTGGCGGCGCTCCACGCCACGGCCCGGGGGGAGGACCCGCTGCTGCTGGTGCTGGCGGCCGACCACGTGATCCGCGAGCCGGAGCGCTTCCGCACCGTGGTGGGCGCCGCGATGGCGAAGGCGACCGCGGGACGGCTGGTGGCCTTCGGGATCGTGCCCACCGCGCCGGAGACCGGCTACGGCTACATCGAGGCGGCGGGGCCGCTGGAGCCGGCCGGAGGCGGGGAGGCGATGGCCCAGCCGATCGCGCGCTTCGTGGAGAAGCCCGATAGGGCCCGGGCCGAGGAATTCCTGGCGAGCGGGCGCTTCACCTGGAACAGCGGCATGTTCCTGTTCCGCGCCAGCGCCATCCTGGCGGAGCTGGAGCGGCTGGCCCCGGAGGTGGTGAGCGCCTGCCGGGCGGCCCTGGAGCACGACAGCAGCGACCTGGAGTTTCTGCGGCTTGAGCGGGAGGCCTTCGCGGGCTGCCCGAACGTGGCGATCGATGTGGCGGTGATGGAGAAGACGCCCCTGGGCACGGTGCTACCGCTGGCAGCGGGCTGGAGCGATGTGGGCAGCTGGAGCGCCCTGTGGGAAACGGCGGACCAGGACGCGGCGGGGAACGTGCTGCGGGGGCGGGTGATCAGTGAGGGCAGCCGCAACTGCTACCTGCGCAGCGAGCACCGGCTGGTGGTGGGGCTGGGGGTGGAGGACCTGGTGGTGGTGGAAACCGACGACGTGGTGCTGGTGGCCCACCGGGACCGGGCCCAGGAGGTGAAGGGGGTGGTGGGGCTGCTGGAGCGCGCCGGAGCGCCGGAGAGCAAGGCGCACCGGCGCATCTACCGCCCCTGGGGCCACTACGACGGCGTGGTGGAAGGAGAGCGCTGGCAGGTGAAGAAGATCCAGGTGAAGCCCGGAGCGAGCCTGTCGCTGCAGATGCACCACCACCGGGCGGAGCACTGGGTGGTGGTGAAGGGAACAGCCGTGGTGGAGAAGAACGGGGTGGAGGAGCTGGTGGGCGAGAACCAGAGCACCTACATCCCCCTGGGGGCAAAGCACCGCCTCAGCAACCCGGGCAAGATCGCGGTGGAGCTGATCGAGGTGCAGAGCGGCCCGTACCTGGGGGAAGACGACATCG
>JBJTWS010000284.1:0-4314 GCA_046081905.1 Synechococcus sp.
CCGTCGTAACGGGCCAGATTCGCCGAGGCTTCCGACGGGGCGATCACGTAATAGGTGGCGATGCCATCGTTGAACCGGGGACAGCTCACCTCCACCAGCTCACAACCCAGGGCCTGCAGCTGCTGGGCCGCCGCCAGCACCGAGGCCTTCACCTCCGGATCGAGACCCTCCGCCTCGAAGCACTCGCGCACGATGCCCACCCGCAGGCCGGCCACCGGTTCGAGCAGGGCGGCGCGGTAGTCGGGAACGGGCGCCTTCAGGCAGGTGGCATCGCGGGGATCGGCGCCGGCGATCACCTGCAGCAGCTCGGCCGCGTCGGCCACGCTGGTGGTGAAGGGTCCCACCTGGTCGAGGGAGCTGGCGAAGGCCACCAGGCCCCAGCGGCTCACCCGGCCGTAGGTGGGCTTGAGTCCCACCACGCCACAGAAGGAGGCGGGCTGGCGGATCGAGCCGCCGGTGTCCGAGCCCAGGGCGGCGATGCACTCGCCCGCGGCCACGGCGGCGGAGCTGCCGCCGGAGCTGCCGCCCGGCACCCGCTCGGGGTCCCAGGGGTTGCGGCTGGGGCCGAAGGCCGAGGTCTCGGTGGAGCTGCCCATGGCGAACTCATCGAGGTTCGTCTTGCCCAGCAGCACGGCGCCGGCGTTCCAGAGCCGCTCGGTGACCGTGGATTCGTAGGGGGGCACGAAGGTCTCCAGCATGCGGCTGGAGCAGGTCGTGCGGATCCCCTGGGTGCAGAGGTTGTCCTTGATCGCCAGGGGCACCCCGGCCAGGGGGGGCAGGTCCTCGCCGGCGGCGCGGGCGGCATCGATGCGGTCGGCGTCGGCGCGGGCCCGCTCGGCCGTCACCTCCAGATAGGCATGCACCGCGGGCTCCACGGCCTCGATGCGGGCCAGGTGGTGGTCGGTGAGCTCCCGGGCGGACACCTCGCCCCGCTGCAGCTGCTCACGCCATTCGGCGATCCCCATCCACCCAGAACCGTCTGCGGTGGACGCTATCAGCCGGTGCTTTCGCCCTCGTTGGGGATCTCGGTGAGGGGTTCCCCCTTGCGCGTGCGCACCAGGGTGTGGGTGAGGGAGCCGGGCTTCTCCTCCTGCAGGTCCTCGAGGAAGGCCGGCAGGGCCGCCTCCAGGGAGCTGCGGCGCAGGAAGGGGCCGAACCAGTAGACGGCATCGGGATCGTGGGTTTCGATCCGCGCCCACCAGGCGAGTCCCAGCCCGTTCACGACACTCCGCGTGGGCCAGAGCAGGGGATTCATCAAGGGGCCGTCAGACCCCTCCATTCTGCCCGGGTTGGGCCGGGCTGGCCCCTTTTCCGCCGGTGTTCACAGGCGGATGTCGCCGTCGAAGGCCGAGGCTCCGTAGGGGGTGGCCTCCCAGGGGGAAGCGCTCGGGCTCACCGTGTCGGCCCCGGGGTCGGGATTGGCCTTCGGCAGGGGCTCATCGATCGGTGCGCTGGCCTCGGGCGGTGCGCTGGCCTCGGGCGCGGTCGGCTCGGCTTCGGGTTCGGGTTCGAGGGCTACGGGTGCCGAAGCTTCGGGTTCGAGGGCTTCGGGTTGAGCAGCTTCGAGCTCGGAGAGTTCGCCTTCGACGGGCTCAACTTCGGCGGCCTCGGCTTCGGCAATGGCGGATTCGCTGTCCCCGAGAAGCACCGGAGCCTCCTCTTCGGCGGGGCCGGCAATCTCGGCTTCTGCGGCGGGAGCCTCGGGGGCAGCGGCAGCGGCGGCGGGGCTGGGCAGGGCCGGGCGCACGATCCGCGGCGCCGGCGAGGAGCCCAGCACCTTCTGCATCCAGCCGCGGCGGGCCACCTCATAGAGCATCAGCGCGGTGGCCACCGAGGCGTTGAGGCTGGGGGTGGCGCCCCGCAGGGGGATGCGCACCACCTGGTCGCAGGAGCGGCGGGTGAGCATCGAAAGGCCCTCGCTCTCCGATCCGGTCACGATCACCAGGGGGCCGTCGAGGTCGGCCTCCTCCAGGGTGACGCTGCCCTCGCCGGCGAGGCCCACCACCCGGTAGCCCTCCTGCTTGAGGGCATCGAGGGCCCGGTTCAGGTTCACGACCCGGGCTACCGGCAGGTGCTCCAGGGCACCCGCCGCCACCTTTGCCACCGATCCGGTGAGGCCGGCGCTGCGGTGCTGGGGCAGCACCAGGCCATGGGCGCCGAGGGCCTCGGCGCTGCGGGCGATCGCCCCCAGGTTGTGGGGATCGGTGATGCCGTCGAGGGCCATCAGCAGGGGCGGCTCCCCCAGCTGGCGGCAGCCATCGATCAGGGTGGGCAGATCGAGGGTGTCGGCGGCGGCGGTCTGCAGCACGATCCCCTGGTGCACCGCCCCTCCGGTGATCTGGCCCAGGCGGGCCCAGGTCACCTCCTCCACCAGCACGCCGCCGGCCTTGGCTTCCCGCAGCAGCTGCAGGAACTTGGGGCTGAAGCGCATCTCCGGCGTGCACCAGATCCGGTGGATCGGCCGGCCGCTCTCGAGGGTGGCCTGGGCGGAGTGGCGTCCCCAGATCAGATCAGCCGGGGTGTCGGCGCCGAAGCTCTCGGATTCACCCGTGCTGGCACCGGCACTGCCCCCCACGGGCCCGCGCTCGCTGAAGCGATCGGGCTTGCCGTAGCGGCAGCCGCCGCTGGCGCCGCTGCTGAAGCGGCTGCTGCTGCTTCGGTCACCGCCCGGGCGGGCCGTGCGCGGGGCGCCCTGGAAGCGGCTGGGGCGCTCCGGCCGGCCGCCACCGGATTCGAAGCGGCGCCCCTCGGGCCGGCGCTCGCCGGGGTCGCGGCGCTCGAAGCGATCGCTGCGTTCCCCCCGCTCCGGCCGCTCCGGGCGATCCGTGCGCTCCGGACGGCTGAAGCGGCTGTCGCTGCGGCTGGCGAAGCGGGGGGAGGGTTTGCCGTAGGGGCGCTCGCCGCGCCGCTCGCGGGAGCCGGCGGCGCCGCGGGTCTCATAGCGATCCCCGCTTCCGCTGCTGCTCCGCTGGCCGGTGGGGCGTCCGCCCTCGGGCCGGGGCCGCTCCCCCCGCGGGGCCTCGCCGCCGGGCCGTCCGTAGCGGGGATGGCGCTCGCCTCCGCGGGCCGGCCCACGGCTGCCGCCGTCGCGGCCTCCATCCCGTCCTCCTCCCCGACCCATGGATCTCTCCGGTTGGCGCTCAAACCGTGGGCTCATGGTGGGGCAGGCAAAAGGACGGGGTTATGGGTCGGTCTCCTCCAGGGCATCGAGCAGCTTGGCGAGCCGCTGCGGATTCTGCAAAAAGAGCCAGCCCACCATTGTCTCAAATCCCGTCGCCAGGCCATACACGGAGGCGTCGCCGCGGCGGGGTCCGCGGCCGGCGCGGTTGCGGCCCCGGCGCACCAGATCCCGCTCCTGCTCCTCCAGCAGCGGGTCGAGGCGCTCCAGGGCCCGGACCTGGGCCTCGGCCTTCACGGCCCCCACCACGGCGCGGTGCAGCGCCGCCGAGCGCCCAGCCTGCTGGCAGTGGAGCCGGCGCTGGTAGAGCTCCCACACGGCATCGCCGAGCCAGGCCAGCTGCAGGGGTCCCAGGCTGGCCGCCGGCGGCGCGGGGGGAATCGCCGCCAGCCAGCCGGTGGTGTGCCCCGGGGGACGCTCAGGCGGCCGCAAGGCTGGCCAGGGCCGTGGGCAGATCGGGCTGGAGGTGCAGGAAGCTCTCGAGACGCACCAACTTCACCGTCTGCACCACCCGGGCATTGCCCACCACCACGAAGCCGATGCCGTCGGTGGTGCACTGCTTGGCCAGCTGCACCAGGGCACCGAGGCCGGAGGAATCGATGAAATCGATCCGGCTGAGGTCGATCACCACGGGCAGGGCCACGGCACCGCGCTGTTCGCCCACGAACTCGTTGAACTGCTTGTCCGAGTAGGCGTCGAGCTGGCCGGTGAAGCTGAACAGCAGGCAGTCGCTGCGGCGCTCACAGCCGCCGCGCAGGGAAACGGTGAGTCGATGCAGGTCGTTGATTGCTCCAGCCCCCGGCGCAGGACGAATCCCGCGCAGTGTAGTGATGCCTCCGCGGCTGTCCGCCCCGGCGACACAAATTCCCGGCTCAGCTCCGGGGACGGCGCTCCGCCATCAGCCGGGTGAAGCGGCCGAAGTGGTGGTCGGCGTCGTGGGGACCGGGGCTGGCCTCGGGGTGGTATTGCACCCCGAACACCAGCTGGGAGCGCATCGCCAGGGCCGCCACGGTGCGGTCGTTGAGGTTGTGGTGGGTCACCGTCACCCGGTCGGCGGGAAGGGAGTCGGCGTCGATCGCGAAGCCGTGGTTCTGGCTGGTGATCTCCACCATCCCCGGCGAACCGCAGGGGTGGTT
>JBJTWS010000285.1:0-9182 GCA_046081905.1 Synechococcus sp.
GGGAATCTCCTCGATCTTTAGATCAGCTGGGCCAAGGTCACCGGCATGGCAGGGCGCCCCTAACAGGAGCACAAATGCCAAGACAAAAGCCTTCATGACCAGAAGATCGGACTAGTCCCATAGTGGTTGGGATTTAGCCCCCCGAGCCTCAGTGGGTCTCGGCCCAGCTGGTTCCTAGGTGGACCTCAGCCACCAGGGGCAGGACATCCCGGAGGTAGCGGGTCTGGAGCCCGGGGTCCTGCATCACCTCCAGCAGCAGGTCCGCCGCGGCCTGGGCCATGGCCTCGGGAGCTTCCAGGAGGATCTCATCGTGGACCACATGGCAGAGGCGGACCCCAGGCAGCTCTGACCAGAGGCGGGGCATCAGCAGGCCCAGGGTCTCCTTCAGCAGCTCCGCTCCAGCGGCCTGGATCGGGAAGGCAAGGGCCGCGGTGGACTTCAGCCTGGCCGGGGCCGCTCCAGAGAACGCCACCCCAGGCTCCGCCTTTGTCAGCCGGTGGCCTGCCATCCGCCGGCCCAGAGGACTGACCACCTCCCACGGCTCGCTCTGCCGGTAGCTGTTGCGGACCTTGGCAATGGCCGGATAGGCCCTGTCCCATCCCTCACAGACGGCCTTTGCCTCCTCCAGGGGGACCTCACGGCCAAAGGCCTGGGACAGCTGCTCCCGGAGCCTCCGAGGGCCTCCCCCGTACTGGAGACAGAAGTTCGCGGTCTTCCCCACGGCTCGCTCTGCCTTGTCGGCCTTTGTGATCGTCCGGCCGTAGATGGCGGAGGCCGTGTGGCTGTGAGGGTCTGGGTCCTTGGAGCCGTAGATGGCCACATAGGCCGCCTCCCCGTAGATGGCCGCGGCCAGACGGTGCTCAATGGCGCTCCAGTCCCCATCCACCAGCAGGTGGCCCGGAGCAGCGACGAACAGACCCCGGAGATCGGACTCCGCCGGGACTCCGTGGAGGGTGGTGGGTTTCGGCAGCTCCCCCTTAGGGCAGGACATCCGGCCGGTCACAGCCCCGAGGCTCCGGATCTGGGGGCGGACTCGCTGCTCTGGATCGGCCTCTGCCAGGGCCACCCAGTTGGCCAGGTACGTCCGGACGTTCTTCTGGACGGCCCGGTGGGCCTTCAGCGGGTCCAGGCCCTGGTCCTGGTCATAGAGGGGCCGCATCACCTGCTCTGCCACGGACTTGTGGCCTGCTGCTGTGGTGGGGAGCTGGTGACCCCGAGCCTCCACGGCCGCAGCCACCTGCCTCTGGCTGTTGACGTTCGCCACCCCCAGCTCCTGACCCAGACGGGAGGCCAGCTGCTCCAGGTCCGCCTGGCCTGCCTCCCGCAGCTGACGGGCTCGGGGGAGGTCCAGCTGGATCCCGGTCAGGCGGGCCTCTGCCACCGCCGGCAGGGCCTGGCTCTCCAGCCGGTGGGCCTCCACCATCCCGGTCTCCTTCAGGCGGGGGAGCTGGACCCTCCAGAGGTCCAGGGCCAGCCGGGCATCCAGGGCCGCGTAGGCCAGCTGCTGGGGAGTCAACTCCTCGGCGCTCCAGTCCGAGACCTGCTGCTCCTTCTCCACCTGGACCCGGAGCAGACGGCCACAGCAGGAGGCCAGGTCCAGGCCGCTCCCCTTGCTGCTGACCCGGAGCGGGGTGGGGAGGATCCCGCGGGAGAGCAGGTGGGCGGCTGTGAGGGTGCAACGGATCGGGGAGGAGACCCGGATCCCTGCCGCGGCCAGATGCTCCACCTCGAAGGCCGCGTTATGGGCCACCCAGGTGGTGGAGGGGAGGCGGAACAGCGGAGCCAGAGCAGCGGCCCACCCTTCTCCGGTGGCCCAGACATCCACCACCCAGCAGCAGGGCTCGGCCGCGGCCTGGAGCTGGACCGTCCGGATCCTGGCGCCGAGGAGCGGGGAGAGGCCTGTGGTCTCCAGGTCCAGACCCACCAGCTCCGGCGGGGAGGCCAGCCATCGGTCCACCAGGGCCTGGAGATCGACCATGGAAGCCACCAGGGAGACCTCCACCGGCTCGGGAGCTGGGAGGTCCCGGAAGGGGCTGGGGGTGATGGGGGCCGCGGCCTTCCGGGCCTTCTTCTTCCCCTCCGGAGGCGGGGTGAGGACCAGCAGGGGGCGGACATCCGGAGACGTCTCTAGGACGTCCTCCTGGACCTCCACGGACGTCTCTGGGATGTCCTGCTGGACTTCCTCGGATGTCTCCGGGACGTCCTCGGCCGCGGCCTTCCCACCCAGGCGAGCCAGCAGGCCACGGATGTCCTCACCAGCCACCGGAGGCCTCCTGCTGGTCCTTGGGCTGGTCTTCCTTCAGGAGGGGGCTGTAGGTGGACAGGTGGCGCCGGTACAGGGACCAGACCTCTCCGCCGGCCTGGCCTCCCCGGTTCTTGAGGACGGTCCACCGGGCGATGGTGTCCCCCTTGTGCTCCAGCGGCCTGTCTGCCTCCTCCAGGACCTTCCGGCGGGCAGGGGGGAGGCCGGGCTCCTCCAGGGCCACCTCCAGCAGGGTCCGGGCAGGCTTGCCTTTCTGGCCGTTCTTCATCGGTTGAGCTGGGACCGTCCCGCTCTGGATCACCAGGGCCGTATCTGCGGCGTGGAGGATCCGGCCGGAATCCCGGAAGACCCCAGGGCCGATCCGGCCGCCTCGCTCGGCCTCCTCCATGGCCTGTTTCGTGATGTCTGAGAGAGCCAGGACCGCCGATCCGGTAGCCCGTGCCAGGCCCTTCATGGCGGAGGCCAGGGAGCCCACCCGGAGGTCCTCCCGGATGTTCCCCTCCCCATCCGCGCCGAGGGTGAGGAGCTGGAGGTAGTCCACCACCACCAGGACGGGGTGGGTTTCAGGGAGGCCTTTCTGGTGGCGGATCTGACCCACCAGGGCCTGGAGGCGGCCGGGGGTGTGCTGAGGTCCTCCCTCCACCAGATAGAGGTTCTCCGAGAGAGTCCGGATGTAGGTGGCCAGGGCCTGCTCTGCGGCCTCCACCTGCTTCTGGCTGGCCTGCCCATCTCCACCGGAGGCCATGGAGAGGGCCTGCGCCATGGTCTGGGCCTCCAGGCCGGAGAGGCGGGAGAGGGAGGCCTGGACCAGCTGGGTCCGGGTCATCTCCAGGGACAGGAACAGGCAGGGAATCCCGGCCGCGGCGGCATGGTCTGCCAGCTGGAGGGCCAGGGTGGTCTTCCCGCAGCCAGGCGGGCCTCCAGCGGTCACCAGCTGACCAGGGCGGAGGCCGCCTCCCAGGACCTTGGCCAGAGCGGGATGGAAGACAGGGATCCGTGGGGCGGCCGTATCCACCAGATCCCCCAGGACCTGCTCCATCTGATCCCGGATGGGCTGGAGATCAGGCGAGACGGTCCGGAGCAGGGTGGCCACCTGCTGGGAGGCCTCGGACAGGGTGTCGGCCGGCTGCTTCTCCAGGCTCCCAGCGGAGCTGGCCATCTGCCCGGCCAGGGTCCGGGTCTGGACCCTGATGGCGATGTCTGCCAGCCGCTCCAGGTGGACGGACCAGACATCCGGAGACGTCTCTGGGACGTCCATCAGCTGCTGGATCCAGTCCTCCCACCCCAGGCGCGAGACACAGCCAAAGGCCGCAGGGTGGAGGGTGACCCCGGCCAGGAGTTGGGTCCCTTCAGGGGCCAGGCATCCCCTCAGGAACTCCGCCTCCGCCAGTTCGTCGGCCAGGGCTGTGGGCCTGGAGAACCCGGTCTCCGCTTCGATCCTCTGAGCCGCGGCCAGGACCAGGGAGAGGGTCACTTCCTGACCGGCGGACTGGACCGCCTGGATGGCCTGCCAGAGGCGGCGGCTGTGGAGGCTCCCCTCCTCCTCCTCGCTCTCGGCAGGCTCCTGGAATCTCTGTCCCTCAGGGGGGCCTGGAGGGATGTCTCCCGGATGTCCGGAGACGTCTGTGGAGGTCTTCCCCCAGGGCCAGCAGGAGCAAGCCTCCCCAGCGCACAGACCCACCGCCACCAGGCTCTGGGCCTCTCGGGGGCCACCTGCCACGGCATTGGAGCAGCGGAACAGCAGGCCACGGGAGGGGTCCTGGCAGTCCTCCAGGGCCTTTCGGAAGTCTCTGGCGGCCGCGGCCGGGTCCTTTGTGGTGAACCCGTCCGGAGCCAGGCCGTAGAGGGTGGCTGCCATCTCCTCCGCCTGGTCCTCGGGAAGGCCTCTCTGGGCCACATAGGAGGCCAGGAGGAGGTTCTCTCCGTGGAGGGTCTGGTCCACCGCCAGAGCCTTCCCGTAGGTGTCCCGAGCGGCAGGGCCGCGCTCTAGGCGGGTCTGGATACAGAACGGATGGGCGCCCTCTGCGAGGAGGTCCAGATCCGGGGAGCTGGCCTCTCCAGCGGCCTCCTCCAGCTGCTGGGGACCAGCTGGACGGAAGGCGGCCAGGAGAGCGGCCTGGGAGGCCCAGGAGCAGACCTCAGGAGGCTCTGCTGCTGTCCCAGCTGCCAGGGAGGCCTCCAGAGCCTCCAGGAGGCCTCTCCGGTCGCAGGCGGGATCGGTGAGGTCTAGCAGGACCACGGACCAGGCTCCAGAGATCCGGTGGCGGCCTCCGGGGAGCTTGAGGGCCTTCCCCTTGCTCGGGAATAGCTCCGCCGGCTCCAGGCCCACATCCCGGCAGACCCGGCGGATGGCCCGGTGCATCACGGACCAGGCCACCGGGGCAGCCGTGGGGACCAGCAGGTGGAACCCTCTCCGGCCGCTGAAGACCCCGAGGGTTGGGATGTCCCGGACGGCTGCGGCCTGCTGAAGGGAGGCCAGCAGCTCCAGCAGCTCCTCCAGGGTTTCCCCCTCTCGCGGGAGGTCCAGGTCCACCGCGCCATAGCGGCAGAGGCTCCCATGGCCGTCTGGGACCAGAGCCACGGTTTGGTGGCCGAGGAGGTGACGGTCCAGCTCCACCGGACGCAGGGGGCCGCGGCGGTGGGGGTATTCGTTGGCCCCATCCACCTGGGTGGCCCATCGCTGCTCCTCTGGCCAGGCCAGAAGGCGGCGGAGCTGGTCCCGGTAGGTCCGGAGATCGGCAGGCAGACCCTCAGGCATCAGATCCCCTCTCGCTCCGGGAGGTAGGTCTCCAGCCAGTCCGGCACGTCTCCCGTGTGCCAGACGCTGCCAGGGTCGGCGGCTTCGTGAGCTTCAGCCCAGTCCGCCAGCTCCTTGGCCCCGTATTGAGTCAGGGCGACAACCAGCTCTCCAGCCCTGATCCCCAATCGCTTCGCGTGTGGGAGCAGCACGTCTTCGAGTTTGGCCATCACCCAACCTCCGGGAGCTGGGCTGCCAGCCAGAGGTAGGCGTCCCGGCAGGCCTGGACCCGGACCCACTCCTCCGGAGAGCCACAGGAGGCTCCCCAGGGTCCCTCTGGTCCGTTCCGCCATCCCTGCATCCGTTCCCGGAGCTGGAGGCGGCTGGAGGGCCTGCTGGACAGCTCCAGCAGCTGAAGGGCTCGGGTGATGGTGGGCTTCCGATCTGGGAGATGCCAGAGGGTCCCGTAGCGGGTGGGGGTGGGGGCGGCCATCAGAACAGCTCCTGAGAGGGCTGGGAGGCTTGCTGCTCCCGTTTCTCAGCGGGGGCCAGGAAGGCCTCCCACTTGGGCTGGTTCCCGGTGGCCTGGGGGTTCTCCAGGACCAGGAGCTTTAGGCCTGGGGTCACCTGTCCGGAGAGCATCCGGCGGCCGTTCTTGCTGGTGGAGGCCCAGAGGCCGGTGACCCGGAGGAGCTGGGAGGAGGGGCTGGATGGGTTCATTGGGTGCGGGGCCCGCCTAAATCGGTCGGGGCTTCAGGGACAAACAGCTCCAGCGGGAGCGTGAGCCGTGGACCACCCGAGGCCTCGCGGGGTGGGCTGTTGCGTTCTGGATGGCGGTGGCCATGGCCTCTCCGGCTGCGGCTCGCTCCAACCATGGGGCGGCCGACCTGAAGGGAGGCCAGTCCCGGATCCTTGAGGATCCTTCTAAATCCTTCCTGAAGGGTCAACCCAGTCAGAGCAAGGGATCTCGGCTAAAAGCGTCAGGGGTTCCCGCAAAAGCGTCAGGGGTTCCCGCAATATCCCGGAAACAGGGGAGAAACTCGTCCAGGCAAGGGTTCTCAGGCCTGTTTCTGGGTCAGTTTGTGTTTCCGAAATCTTGGAAACGCTGGAAACGGACCCTGGAAACGCTCCCCGTAACTCAAACAGGTTGCGCTGCAAGGGATCTCTGCGGCTTCGGCCTGGAAACGGGGCGCTTTCCTGGGAAACGCTTGGAAACGCTCCTCCCAGGCCTCCGCCGTCACCTCTGGGCCTTAGGTCTCAGGGTCTCCAGCAGGGCCAGGCACCGTTTCAGTTCCCGCTCTGGGAGGGGGTAGTGGCCGTTCTCCAGCTTGGACAGCTGGCCCACGGACATCCCGAGCCTCTCTGCAACCTGCCGCCTCCCTGTGATCGCTCCGGAGGCCTTGGCCTGTTCCAGGGCCTCCTTCAGGCGGACGCTGTTCGGTCGTCTCTGCTGCTCTGTTCTTTCCTGTCGATTCTCTGGCCGGGTCCTCGGGAGGGCCTTCCGCTCCTGATGGGGGAGAGCCTTCCGGAGGCTGGTGGCCACCGTCTCGGGGAAGTGGATCACCAGCCGGGAGGCCAGCAGCTGCTCCAGGGCCTTGGGAGGGGTTGGGCCTGGCTGTCCCATCTCTGCTGGTCTGAGGTCCTCCGGAATCAGGGCCTCTGGGTAGTGCTCCGGTGGGAACTCAAACCGGAACCCCACCACCTGCTGGAGGGTGACCAGAGCCGCGTCCCACTTCTGGCGGAGAACGTGGGCGGACCTCCGATCTTGGAGAGCCTTCTCAACCACCTCTCCGAACCCCGCCTCCTTCAGGAGCTTCTGGACCTCAACATGGGCCTGGCCGGACCTCCACCGGATCCTGGCTTCCATCCCCAGCAGGAGCCCGATCCGATAGGCCAGCTCCTGTTTATAGCGGCCTAGCTGGAGAATCCTGGGATCAAACGGGACATAGAGCAGATGGTCTCCTTTGCGGGATCTCTGCGCTCCCACCCAGGTCCCAGGAGTCACGATTAGGCGTAAATCCGTGATCGTTCCCGAGGTTTCTTGCTGACTTTCCATGGGCAGGTTTAGCTGAGCTTCTCCCACAGTCCTGTATTCGATCGTCCAGATCCTGCCTCCGCGGGCCATCTCAATCCGTTCCCCAGTTTGATAGTTACGAGCGGTCCCCTCACACTGGACGCCATCCAGAAGCCAGGCCGTCATGGCCAGTTTCTTCAGGTAGTCGGACCGTGTGGAGCCTTCTTTCCCTCCTCGGGGTCTCCCATAGCCCAGGTCTTCCAGCAGGTCCTCTCCGTTCACCTCAAACCGGGAGCCGGGGTCTTCCTGCTGCATCACAAGGCAGCACAGCAAACCATGGAGGGCGGCCATCTCCAGGCCTCCCTTCTCCAGAACTTTCTGGCAGTGGGCCATGCTTGAGAACCCGAAATCCGCCTCCCCTTCCCGGAGCGTGATCTCCCACCTCCGGTAACCGTTGGCATTGCTCGGAGGGCTGTGGATGTAGCGGCCGCGGCCGTCCTCGGCTTCTTCCCAGCGGTCCTTTCTGATGAGCGCCTTTGTGGTCACCATGGAGACCTCTGTGGTGGCCATAGGAGTCACAGGTAGGTCTCCCACGGGATGGGTTCTCAGGCCTTCCGGCTGTAAGACATCCAGCTCCTCCAGCAGCTGGCGGAGGTCCCTCAGCCGCTCCAGGCCTCGGCACCCCAGGGAGTCAGGGCGTCCGGGGAGGGCCTTCCGGTAGAGGACCCGGCCGAAATGCCAGGCCGCGGCCGAGAGGGCCGCATCTTCGGCGGAGATGGCGTGGCGCCGGAGGGCCTCCTCTGACGGGATTCCCAGAGGCTCCCCCGGCACCCTCCAAAGGTCCCCAGGCCAGGGGAAGCCAGGCGCACCCAGCAGGACCGCGCGGCCTTCCATCGGGGTCTCGGTGCCCATGATCTCCCAGTTCAGAGGGTCCACCCAGATGGCCGCTCTGGCTGCTTCGGGGGGGCTGTAGGCCTCTGCTCTGGGAGCTTTCAGCAGCTCCCCGATCCAGCGGGACGCTTCCAGGTAGAAGGAAGGCCGGAGGAGCGGCTGGAGCTTCTTCTGGAGCAGGTCGGCCAGCTCCAGGGCCCTGGCCAGCTGTTCACGGTCCGCAACCGCGCATCCCTCGGCTTGGCCGTCCTCCAGCCATTGGTCTCCTCGGAGGAGGTGAATCCGGCTCGGGTGCCCGTCCGTGTTCTTGTCCTTGTAGGGGTGGATGGGTCCGAATCCCCAGATGGCACGGTCTGGGTGCGCACGATCCGGGACCACCTCCTGGAGGTTCACATCCTCGGGGGCGCTCTCTGGGCTTCCCCAGAGAATCCCGTCCGGATGCCGTGGCTGTCCTTCTGGTGGATGGGCTCCCACCACAACCCAGGAGCCGGGCTCTTCGGGGAGCTTCGGGAAGGTGCCGGCCAGAGGGCCAGGGTCTCCACCGTTCTCCAGGAAATGGGCCCATTGCCAGGCTTTCAGGGCAGCCAGGGCAATCCCGAGGCAGAGACTCCGGGTCCAGCCGCTCTCCGGATCTCGGAGCCGTTTGGCTCGCTGCTCCACCTGGGTTTGGCTTGTGGGGTCAATCGGCCGCGCCATGGTCAGACCCCCGCCAGCAGCTGACCCAGGGAGGCGGTGGCCTCGGCCTGAAGCTCCCCGGCCCGGTCGAAATAGCGGCAGGTGGTGGCCACGGACTTGTGGCGGGCCAGGGCCTGGGCCTGCTCCATCGGCATTCTCAGATCCGCCACCAGGGTGGTCACAGCACCATGGCGGAGCCGGTGGGGGCTGAGGGTCTTCCCTTCAGCAGCACCCAGGGCCGCCACCAGCCGGTAAACGGCTTTCCCGGTGAAGGCCACGGAGGTGGTGGCCAGGGTCATCTCCTCCCACCAGATCGGACTCCCTTCGGCAGGGGGCTTCCCGTCTGGGCCAGCCATGGCCTCCAGGTTGGTCTGGGCCTGCTCCAGAGCCACCGGGAGCTCCCGTGTGGAGCGGGTTTCGGCGGCCCGGTCCAGGGCACAGAACAGAGGGGCCCAGGGGGCGGCAGGCATCCAGGCAGGCCTTAGGGCCACCCAGGCCTCGATGGCCGCGGCTGTGGCGGCTGTGATGGTCACCAGTTCTTTCTCCTTTCGGCCTTTGCCGCGGATGGCCAGCTGGAGGGGTTGCTCGGGGCTCCAGTCAGC
>JBJTWS010000286.1:0-6122 GCA_046081905.1 Synechococcus sp.
TGGAGTTCAGACGTGTGCTCTTCCGATCTAACGAGTACCAGCGGCTGAGGGTCACCTCCTTCCTCGATCCCTTCCACGACGCCCAGGGCAATGGCTACCAGCTGGTGCAGAGCCTGCTGGCGATCGGCTCCGGCGGGGTGCTGGGGGAGGGCTACGGCCTTTCCACCCAGAAGCTGCAGTACCTGCCGATCCAGAGCACTGATTTCATCTTCGCGGTGTTTGCCGAGGAGTTCGGCTACGTGGGATCGGTGGTGCTGCTGCTGTTCCTGCTGCTGTTCGGCTTCGTGGGCCTGCGGGTGGCCCTGGGCTGCCGCAGCAACCAGCAGCGCCTGGTGGCGATCGGCTGCACGGCCCTGCTGGTGGGCCAGTCGATCCTCAACATCGCCGTGGCCAGCGGGGCCATGCCCACCACCGGCCTGCCGCTGCCGATGATCAGCTACGGCGGCAACTCCCTGCTCTCGAGCCTGCTGGTGGCCGGTCTGCTGATCCGCTGCTCGCTCGAGAGCCATGGCCTGGAGGCCCCGCGCCGGAGGCGCCGGGAGCCCAGGCCCGCCCCGATAGGCTGATCGCCTTCAGATCCCTGCCGCGGCCGCTCCCGCCCCATCCCGCCGATGACCAGCTTCGGGCTGCCCCTGGCCGACTGGGCCCGCGCCAGTGAGTCCCTGCTGCAGCATTCCCTCCTCCAGCCCGGCCCCCTGACCCTGGGTCTGGTCTTCGGTGCCGGGCTGCTCACCAGCCTTGGCCCCTGCTCGCTGTCGCTGCTGCCGGTCACCCTGGCCTACCTGGCGGGCTTCGGGGGGGGCACTACCCCAGCTGGGCGGCAGAGCCTGCCGCTGCTGCGCAGCCTCAGCTTCGCCGGTGGCATCGTGGCGGCTTTGGTGCTCCTTGGCCTGGCCAGTGGCCTGCTGGGGCGGCTCTACGGCCAGCTTCCGAGCCAGATCCCCGTGCTGGTGGCCGTGGTGGCGCTGCTCATGGGCCTCAACCTGCTCGGGCTCCTGAAGGTGCCCCTGCCGGCCGGCCCGGACCCCGAGCGCTGGCGCCGCCGCGTGCCGGCTCCCCTGGGTCCCCTGGCGGCGGGCCTGGCCTTCGGCCTGGCGGCCACCCCCTGCACCACGCCGGTGCTCGCTGTGCTGCTCACCTGGATGGCCCAGAGCGGCCGTCCCCTGGCCGGAATGCTGTTGCTTACCTGCTTCGGGGCCGGCCAGGTGGTGCCCCTGCTGCTGGCGGGCACCGCCGCGGCCAGCCTGCCGGGCCTGCTGCGGCTGCGGCGGGTGGGGCAGTGGATCCCGCCCATCAGTGGCGTGCTGCTGATCACCACCGGCGGCCTCACCCTGCTCAGCCACCTCGGATGACCGGTTCCTCCGCCGCCGCCGCCGGCCTCCCCCGCGGCCTGCAGCGGCTGATCGCCGCCCTGGCCGACCTGCGGCTGGCGATCGTGCTGCTGGTGCTGATCGCGATCGCCAGCGGCATCGGCACCGCCATTCCGCAGAAGGAGAGCGAGGGCCTTTACCACCAGCTCTACGACCCCCAACCCTGGCTGGGGCTGCTCGATGGCGACGCGGTGCTGCAGCTGCAGCTCGATCACGTGTACTCCAGCAGCTGGTTCCTGGCCCTGCTCGCCTGGCTGGGGGTGGCCCTGATCCTCTGCAGCTGGCGGCGCCAGTGGCCCGCCCTGCTGGCGGCCCTGCGCTGGATCGACTACCGCTCCCCCCGCCAGCTCAGCAAGCTCACGGTGGCCGAAACCCTGGCCCTGCCGGAGCCGGAAGCGGCGATGGAGCGGCTGGCGGCATTGCTGCAGCGCCAGGGCTGGCAGGTGCAACGCCAGGAGCACCGCCTGGCGGCCCGCAAGGGGCTGCTGGGGCGGGTGGGCCCCCTGCTCGTGCACGCTGGCCTGGTGGTGCTGATGGTGGGGGCCGCCTGGGGGGCCCTGGGGGGCCAGCGCCAGGAGCAGTTCGTGGCACCGGGTGGAGATCTGGAACTGCTCGACAGCCGCCGCCGCAGCCAGCTCACCCTCGCGCTCGATGCCTTCGCGATCGAGCGCGATCCCGCCGGACGGCCGGAGCAGTTCCGCTCCCAGCTGCGCCTGCTGCCGCCGGCAGAGGAGGAAACCCAAGCGGAGATCAGCGTGAACCACCCCCTGCGCTACCGGGGCATCACCCTCTACCAGGCCGACTGGGCCCTGGCGGCGATCACCCTGCAGCTGGGCCGCAGCCCGCTGCTGCAGCTGCCGCTGCAGAGCTTCCCGCAGCTGGGGGAGCAGATCTGGGGGCTGGTGCTGCCCACCCGCCCGGATGGCAGCGATCCGGTGCTGCTGAGCCTCAGCAGTGAGGAGGGTCCCGTGCAGGTGTTCGGGCCGGACGGGCAGGCCCTGGCCCAGCTGGTGCCGGGCGGGCCGGCCCAGGAGGTGAAGGGGCTGCCGATCCGAGTGGACTCGGTGCTGCCCGCCAGCGGCATCCTCCTGAAGCGCGATCCAGGCGTGCCGCTGGTGTACACAGGCTTTGCCATCGCCCTGGCGGGGGGCGGCGCCAGCCTGATCGCCACCCGCCAGATCTGGGCGATCGCCGAGGGCGGGCAGAAGGCCGGCGAGCAAGCCGGCAAGCTGCATGTGGCCGGCCTCTGCAACCGCAACCTCACCGCCTTCGCCGGCGAGCTGCCCGGGCTGCTGGCGGAGGTCCAGCACCCGGAGCCTCAGCAGGGCTGACGGCTGCCGTGGCTCACCCGCACCACGGTGTGGACATTGCCGCGGGGGTTGAAATCGGCCTGCAGCTCCATCCACACCGGGGCGGCGGCCTCCACGAGGTCGTCGAGGATGCGGTTGGCCACCTCTTCATGGGAGATGGAGCGATCGCGGTAGGCGTTCACGTAGAGCTTCAGGGCCTTGAGCTCCAGCACCCGCGGACCGGGCTGGTAGAGGAGGCGCAGCACCGCGAAGTCGGGATAGCCGGAGAAGGGGCACTTGCAGGTGAATTCCGGCAGCTCGATCGACACTTCATAGGGCCGCCCCGGGCGGGGATTATCGAAACAGATCAGCTGGGCCTCGGCGATGGCCCGCTCGCCGTAGTGGGGCGTGAGGGTCTGCTCGGGAGCGGCGGCGGCGGTCACGGCGGTGACGTCTGTCAGGGGTCTCGGATGCTACCGATGCGACCGGATCCGGCGCCCCGCACCGGCGGCCCCACCCGTAACGATTGCTACGACGAACCCATCAGAGCTCGGGTCTGATGGGCGGGCTTCCTTCCTCTCCGGGGCCTTTCCTGAGAGACTTCCCACAGCCCCAGCAGCTTCCATGAAAAAAGTCGAGGCCATCATTCGCCCGTTCAAGCTCGAGGACGTCAAGATCGCCCTGGTGAATGCCGGCATCGTGGGCATGACCGTGAGCGAAGTGCGGGGCTTCGGGCGGCAGAAGGGCCAGGTGGAGCGCTACCGGGGCTCCGAGTTCACGGTGGAGTTCCTGCAGAAGCTCAAGCTGGAGATCGTGGTGGACGATGGCCAGGTGGACACCGTGGTGACGGCCATCCAGGACGCGGCCCGCACCGGCGAGATCGGCGACGGCAAGATCTTCGTGAGCACCATCGACGCCGTGATCCGCATCCGCACCGGCGAGCGCGACAGCGGCGCCATCTGACGTTGCGTCCGGGGGATCTGGCCCAGATCGGACTCCGATCGGGAGAGGCGAGGTTCCTGATGAAGCAGGCTGAGCAGTCCCCCTCAGGGGGTCTGCTGAGTCTGGCGAACCACCTGTTCCAGGGCCGGCCGCCGTTCAGCCGCGGCACAACAGGCCAAGGCGGCGGGCAGTGGCTCCATTCCTGGGAGCCTCTCCCGGCTTGCAAGCCAGAGCAGGTATTCATGGTTGCCCGCCGGCCCCGTGATCGGCGAACCCACCAGCCCCATCGGTCGCAGCTCCAGGGAGG
Organism: Synechococcus sp.; assembly: GCA_046081905.1. Taxonomy (GTDB): domain Bacteria; phylum Cyanobacteriota; class Cyanobacteriia; order PCC-6307; family Cyanobiaceae; genus CBW1002. Next base: position 3,909 of record JBJTWS010000286.1, read on the forward strand.
CGGCCGCTGCGATCACCCGCGCGATCGCATCGCTGTGGGCCTCAGGATCGCGCACCACACCACCTTTGCCCACCCGCTCCCGCCCCACCTCGAACTGGGGCTTCACCAGCAGCACCAGCTCCGCCTCCGGGGTGAGCAGCCGCCGCAGCGCCGGCAGCACCAGGGTGAGCGAGATGAACGACACATCCGCCACGGCCAGATCGGGCCAGGGATCCTCCGGCCCATAGAGAGCCTCCGGCTGCAGATGGCGCAGGTTGGTGCGCTCCTTCAGCACCACCCGCTCATCGGTGCGCAGGCTCCAGGCCGTTTGCCCGTAGCCCACATCCACCCCGTACACCCGCGCCGCCCCCTTCTGCAGCAGGCAATCGGTGAATCCCCCGGTGGAGATGCCCCCATCGAGGCAGATCCGCCCGGCCACGGCAATCGGCAGCTGCTCCAGGGCCCCGGCCAGCTTCTCTCCCCCCCGCGACACGAAGCGGGGCGGCTGCTCCACCGCCAGCGGCTGATCGGCCTTCACGGCCACCCCGGGCTTGTCGAGCACCTGATGGCCGCTGCGCACCCGGCCAGCCCGGATCAGCTGCTGCGCCTGCTGCCGGCTCGCCGCCAGACCGCGCTGGAGGAGTTCCTGATCGAGCCGTTGCCTTCCTGCCATCCGCAGATGCACGCCTAATCTCAGCGTTTTACACCAGGGCGCGCACGGGGCCCGATCCTCCTGCACCTCCACTATGCAGCGCTTCTGCGACCACCCCCTGGGGGACGCTCCCAAGATCGTGGTACTTGGGGCTGCAAAGCTGGGGAACTATGTGGTACTGCAGCCGCTGCTGCGTGGCCTCAGAGAGAAGTACCCCCAAGCCGATCTCACCTACGTGGGAAGCCGGCGCACAGCGGAGCTGGAACAGGGCAATCCCTGGATCAGCCGGAGCCTGCCCCTGGCGGAGCAAGGCGAAGAAGCTGCCCCGGCGCTCACCAGCTTGCGAGGGGCGGACCTGGTGATCAATGCCGATGGCCACAGCCCCCACACCCTGGCCTGGCTCGCGGCGCTGGCACCCCGGTATGTGGTGGGAGCTGCACCGATCCCAGTAGGCGACCATCCACTGCAGCGGCTCGCCCTCGATCCCCACTGGGCGCGGGCTGATCTGGTGGGGCGCTACAGAGGATGGATTGATAGCAACAGCATCCGCGAACTGCACTGCCGGGTGGCCTGGGTGGTCACAGACTTCGAGCGGGTGGAGCTACCGCAGGCCGAACCACCCACAAACCTGCCGCCAGTATTGATCGCCGTGAATGGTGAGCGGCCCGCCAAGCTGTGGCCCCTCCACCACTGGCTGGATCTGCTGGACGCCCTGCAGCTGGAATGGGACCTGGCTCCAGAGATGTTGGGCCTGCTCGGTGGCCCGCCCCCAGCGGTGGCCGAACGCAGCGGTGATCTTCTGGAGCAGCAGTTACTGCACAACAGGCCGCTGCGCGATCTGCGCGGGAAGCTCACCCTGCCGGAACTGGTGGGTGCCATGAGACGCAGCAGGCTCTGCATCGCCGTGGACTCCGGCCCCCTGCACCTGGCCGCGGCGTCCGGATGCCCCACGCTGGCAATCTTTGGCACCGATTCTGCAGGCATCGGCGCCAGCCCGAGGGATTTGTGGGCCCCCCGCAGCCCCAATGTGTGGATGAGCCGGAGTGCTGCCAGCTGCTCGCTATGCATGGAGCAGCTGTATCAACCTTCCAGCTGCGAACTGGAGGTGCACCACTGCATGGGGGAGGTACGGCCTGAAACGTTGCTAAAAAGCCTCAGATCCCAGGAATGGCATCAATCTGCAGCGGGATATCAGGCACGTTTACGCATGAGGCAAGAGAGATGGGAGTCATCCACCCACTCCTGCGATTCCAGCGCGAACAGGCCAGTGAATCCAAAGGCCCTGGCCCACGGTGCATCGCCACAGGAATAATCGGTAAGGGTGCTCTCCATAATAATATTGACATGCGTTGGCCCCAGAAACACCTTGGGACCGGTGACGTGGCCCCCCAGAAACTGACCCAGCCCTTATGAGAGCTCTTGATTAGGTAGCAAGCTCCGCGCTCCTCAGGAGGCGTTCGGGTCGTGCGGTGCAGAGACAGGCTGCCTGGATCACTTGATCGGTCATCTCTTCCAGCCTGAAGCGGTGATTGAAGCGGAAGCTGAAAGCGCCCAAGTAGCGATCAGCGTACTTGTCAAAGCAC
>JBJTWS010000287.1:0-12957 GCA_046081905.1 Synechococcus sp.
GATGGCCCCTTCGCGCTGCGCAAGTTCCAGAACTTTCTCGACAATCAGCTCCCCGGCGGGGTGTTCCGGGCCAAGGGGATCCTCTGGTTCAACGAGAGCGAGCGGCGGCATGTGTTCCACCTGGCCGGCAAGCGCTTCTCGATCGACGACTCCGACTGGCCGGGGGAGCGCAAGAACCAGATCGTGCTGATCGGCCGTGACCTCGACCACGATCTGCTCCGCCGCCAGCTGCAGGCCTGCGTCGCCCGCAACGCTGGCAAGGGCTTCGGCTGAGGCCCGTTGCCCGTGCTCTACTGCGGCCAGAGGTCTGTCTCCCTCGCTTCAGTGGGGCCCTCCGAGGCGCGGGATACTGGGCCACAGCGGCCCTCCAGGCGGCATCCGGGAAGGATCCCGGCACCGCCGCCGAACCCCCGGTCCCGGGGAAGACCTCCTGCCACACCGCCGGCACGGCCACCGGCGCCTGAGGCGCCGGCCACCGTCTCTCTTTGTCCACCTCCTCTCCCGCACCGGCCCGCACCGGTCCTCCCATGCACCGTCTCTCCTCCACCCCCCAGCTCCGCTCCCTGCTCCTGGCCGCCGCCGGCGTTCTGGGCCTGAGCCTGCTCTCGAGCCTCCCCGCCTCCGCCCACGGCGTGGCCTCCACCGGGGTGCTGGGGGGGGCGGCCCATCCGCTGCTGGGCCTCGATCACCTGCTGCTGCTGGTGGGCGTCGGCGCGGCGGCCTCCAGCATCGGCGGCGGGCTGCTGCTGTTCGCCCTGGGGGGAGCCCTTCTGGGCGCCCTGGGCGGTGCCGCCGGCGTGGAGCTGCCCCTCGCCGAGACCCTCGCGGCCCTGGCGGTGGCCGGGGTGGGAGCCCTGGTGTTCCGCGCCCAGCGCCAGGGCCGGCCGGCCCTGCTGCACCTGGTGGGCGTGCCCGTGGCCCTGGCGGTGGCGATCCATGCCCTGCTGCACGGCCAGGAGGCCAGCGGCCTGGCGAGCTGGTGGCTCGGTGCCGGCGGCACCTCCCTGGCGGTGGTGCTGGGCTGCTTCTGGCTCCTGCGTCGCCTGCCCTCCGCCTGCACCACGGTGCTGGGCCTGGCCCTCGGCCTGGCGGGCGGCCTGCTGGCCCTGGCGCCCCTGGCCTGAGCCGGAGGGGGGTCTGCCGGAGGGCGGGCAAACCGCCACCACGGCTACACCTTCGCCGTTCGCCCTGGCTACGCTCAGTCAACACGCGCCGGTTGCCATGGCCGAACTGCTTCTGTTCACCGGAGTGCTTGCCCTCTTCGGCCTGGCCTACTGGCTCACGACCGATTCGGACGACGACAACGGTGGGGGCGGCCTGATGCAGCCCGTGTTGGTCCCCGTGCCGGTCCGCCGCCAGCCCTGAGTCTGCGGGAGCCCCGATCCCCTTCGTTTCTTCGGTTTCTTGCCCCGGCCCGATGTGACATTCGTCACGTCGGGCCGCTTCTTTTGGTCGCTGGTGTGGAGCGGCCCGCTGCGTAGGGTCCGGCTGCAGTCCCTTTCGCCAGCGCCGTTCCTGCCCCCATGCTCAGCCCCGATCACTACCAGCGCCTGCGCTCCCTCCCCGTGGTGGCGGGAGTGGTGGCCCTGGTGGGGGCTGCGGCCGCGGCGGCCCTGCTGCTGCCGCGCCTGGGCCGGCCGCCGGCCACGGAGATCGGCGTCTACTCCGGCCGGCACTACAACACCGACCAGGAGCTCTACCGCCGCTTCATCGACCTGACCGGCATCCGGGTGCGCCTGCTCGAGGGCAAGGACGATGCCCTGATCGAGCGGGTCCGCAATGAGGGCAGCGGCACCCCGGCCGATGTGCTGGTGCTCGTGGATGCCGCCCGGCTCGACAAGGCGGCCTCCCAGAACCTGTTCGCCCCGATCCGCTCCCCCCAGCTGGAGCGGGATGTGCCCTCCCGCCTGCGGGATCCCCAGGGCCGCTGGTTCGCCCTCACCCGCCGGGTGCGGCTGGTGGTGGTGAATCCCGGCCGGGTGAATCCCGCCTCGATCCGCACCTATGCCGATCTGGCCGCGCCGGCCCTGAAGGGCCATCTCTGCCTGCGCAACAACCGCAGCGTCTACAACCAGTCGCTGGTGGCGGACCAGTGGATCCAGCGCGGGGAGGCCGCCACCCGCCGCTGGGTGGAGGGCATGGTGGCCAACCTGGGCCAGCCGTTCTTCACCTCGGACATCCCCCTGGCCCGGGCCGTGGCCCGCGGCGAGTGCGGCGCGGCGCTGGTGAACAGCTACTACGTGGCCCGGATGCTGGCCGGGGCCAGCGGCAGCGCCGACCAGGAGGCCGCGGGCCGCCTGAAGGTGGTGTTCCCCGACCCCGCCCATGTGAACGTGAGCGGCGCCGGCGTGACCCGCGCCTCGCGCCAGAAGGAGGCCGCCACCCGGTTGATCGAGTTCCTGGCCTCCCCCAGCGGCGGGGTGGGCTACGCCGAGGCCAACCTCGAATACCCGCTGCGGGGCTTCGGCAACAACCCGATCCTGCGCCGCTTCGGCCCCTTCCGCGAAGACCAGGTCACCATCCAGCAGATGGGGGAGAAGAACCGCGAGGCGGTGCAGCTGATGCAGGCCGCCGGCTGGTCCTGATCGGGTTCCCCGCCCCCGCTTCGCTTTCCCGTGGCCCTGTTTCTCCTTCCGCCGTTCCCATTGGGTCTTTCCGCCTCCTCCCCCTCCCCCGCGGTGCCGGCCTCCTGCAGCGCCCCTCCCGAGGCGCTGGCCCCGACCGCCTCGCGCCTGCCGCTGGTGGGAGCGGTGTGGCTGCTCTGCCTGCTGGCCCTCGCTCCGGTGGTGGGTCTGGTGGTGTTTGCCGGCGGTGCCCCCTCGGACCTTCCCCTGGCGCTCGGCCCCGCCGGCGCCGAGCAGCTGGGCAACACCCTGGCGATGGTGCTGCTGGTGGGGCTGCTGGCGGCCCTGCTGGGCACCGCGACGGGCTGGCTCACGGCCCGCTGCGCCTTCCCGGGCCGCCGCTGGCTCGCCATCGCCCAGCTCCTGCCCCTGGCCACGCCGGCCTATCTGCTGGCGGCCACCTTGGTGGACCTGGGCAGTCGCCACGGGATGCGGGTGCACGGCCTGGGCTGGGCGGTGCTGGTGCTCACCCTCAGCACCTACAGCTACGTGTTCCTGCTCAGCAGTGAGAGTTTCGCGGTGAGCGGGCGGCGGCAGCTGGAGGCGGCCCGCAGCCTGGGGGTGGGGCCCTGGGGGGCCTTCCGCCGGGTAGCCCTTCCGATGGCCCTGCCGGCGATCGGGGCGGGCATCGCGCTGGGGGGCATGGAGGTGGTGAACGAACTCGGGGCGGTGGACCTGCTCGGCGTGCCCTCGCTCTCCAGTGGGATCCTGCAGCGCTGGCAGAACGACGGCGATCCGCGCGGCGCCGTGGGCCTGGCCCTGGTGGCGCTGGCGATCGTGAGCCTGCTGGTGGCCGCCGAGCGGCAGCTGCGCCGCCGCAGCCGCCGCTGGGGCATGGGATCCCCGGGGGACCAGATCCAGCCGTGGCCCCTGCGGGGCTGGCACCGTTTCCTGGCCCAGGGGCTCACCCTGGCGCCGCCCCTGATCACCCTGGGGGTGCCGCTGCTGTGGGCCGGCACCAGCTGGGATCAGATGCGGGGCGAATCCGCCCTGGAGCTGCTCGCCCTCACCCTGCGGAGCTTCTCCCTGGCGCTGCTGGCGGCCCTGCTCACTGTGGCCGCCGCCCTGGTGCTGGCGATCGCCAAGCGCTGGGTGCCCCAGGTGCTGCTGCACCGGATCACCTTCCTGGCCGGCATGGGCTACGCCGTGCCCGGAGCGGTGCTGGCCCTGGCCCTGATGCTGCTCGGCGGCCCCTGGGGCTGGAGCCCCCTGCTGCTGCTGGTGTGGGGCTACAGCGACCGCTTTCTGGCGGTGACCAAGGGGGGCCTCGATGCCGGGCTGGAGCGGATTCCCCCGAGTGTGGACGAGGCCGCCTCGGGGCTGGGCTGCAGCTGGATCGCCGTGCTGCGGCGCATTCACCTGCCGCTGCTGCGGGGTCCCCTGCTGGTGGGTGCGCTGCTGGTCTTCGTGGACACGGTCAAGGAACTGCCGCTCACCTTCGCGCTGCGGCCCTTTGATTTCGACACGCTCTCGGTGCGGGTCTACCAGTACGCCAGCGATGAGCGGGTCGGGGCCGCCCTGGTGCCGGCCCTGCTGATCCTGCTCCTGGGGCTGGCGGCCTCCCTGGCGCTGGTGCCCTCCCTGGAGCAGCGGCAAGGCCGGGGTGGCTGACGGAACTCAGGCGGTTGCCAGGGGGGCCGATTCCACCAGCTCGGGTGCGAGCCGCAGGCCCGCCTCACCGCTGGGCACCTCCAGCATCCGGGCCTGGCGGATGCGGGAGATCAGCCGGGTGGTGGTGACGCGGGTGGTGCCGATCAGTTCGCCGATCCGCTCGTGGGTGAGGCGGAAGGGCAGGTCGCACCAGTGGCCGCAGCGACGGCCGAGGCGGCGCACCAGGAGCGAGAGCAGGGCATGGAGCCGCTGTTCGGCGCTGCCGAGGTGGCGGATGCGCAGCAACTGCAGCGTCCACGCGTTGACCGGATCGAAGCCGGTGCTGTGGGCTTCGCTGTCGCTGCGGAACACCACCGGCGTGAGGGCCTCCACGCAGACGCCTTCGCTGCAGAGGCGATCGGTGCGGAGCTGGTCGCCGGGCTGGAGGAAGGCGAGGGTCATGCCCTCGGTTTCCTCGCAGGGGCAGTAGACGCGGGCGATGCCTTCGAGCACCTCGATGCAGCTGCCCTCACCGCGCAGACCGGGATCCAGCAGCACGGTCTGGCCGACCGACACCCGCACGGTGGCGGTGGGGGCATCGGGCAGGAAACGGAAGCTCATGGAACGGGAAGGGGGCGGTGCGGCGCCGTCGCCACCACCGGCTTATTGCGAATAACTCGCAGCCTAAACAAGCTCCCGCCCTTTTGCAATAGATTCTCAATAACAACACCCAGTTGCAACTGGGGTTGCGCCCTCGCCATGGCGTCTCAGGTGGGTCGCGCGGCGCACTGCGGGCAGAGGGCCCGCACGTTCAGCACGCACTCCAGCATCCGGAAGCCGTGGGCGGCCGCGGCTCCCTCCCCGGCCGTGAGCACCGCTTCGTTCTCGAACTCCTCGGTGCGGCCGCAGCGGATGCACACCAGGTGGTGATGGTCGCGGTGGGTGTCGCCCGCCAGCTCGAAGCGGCGCCCCCCCTCCGGCAGCTCCAGTTCTTGCAGCAGACCCATGGAGCTCAGCAGCCGCAGGGTGCGGTACACCGTGGCCAGGGAGACCCGCCCCTCGGCCCGCAGCAGGCTCTGGTGCACATCCTCGGCGCTGAGGTGGGTGCCCTCCCCGATCCGCTCGAACAGGGCCAGAACCCGCTGCCGCTGGGGCGTGAGGCGTTGCCCCCGGTCGTGGAGGCTGCTGCGCAGGCCGGAGGCGCCGGGGGCGTTGCCGGAGCCGCTGGCGGGTCGGGTGGGCACCGGAACCTCCCTGAAGATTCTCAACAATAGGCCCAGTTGAGAATCTTCAGGGTTTGCTGCGGTCCAGCGGCGGGGATCAGAACACGCGGATATCTGCCGGGAGATCAGCGGCAGCCCTGCACGGAGATGCGGTAGCTGAAGCCCAGGGCGCCGGGGTCGTTGCTGGCCCCCACCTTGAAGTTCATCTGGCTGGCCTGCTTACCGGCCACGGCCGGGAAGGGCCCGAACATCCGGCCGGTGCCGATCGGCGGGTTCATGGTCTCGTTGATCACCTGCAGCGAGGAGCCATCGCTGAACTTCATGAATCCCTCCACCGGGTACTGGGCGTTGGGGTCGGAGGAATTGGCCGTGAAGAAGAACTTGTAGCTGCTGTAGGGCTGGTCCACGATGAAATCGGTGTTCCAGTTCGGCCGGCTGAAGGGCAGCACCTTGCCCCGCCCCACCGACTTGGACACCACCGGGCTGGTGCCGTTCCCCCCGATCGGCTGCAGGAAGGTGCAGCGCTCCGCCGCCTGAACCCCGGCCGCCGGAAGGACCCCCGCCAGCGCGAGGCCGGCGAGCAGCGCCCACGGACGCCGCGGACGATCGGAGAGCCCAGGCCGGCTGGTTGACAGAGAACGCATGGAGGTGTGCGCGGGGATGGTGGGCAAAAACTAGGGCCCCTCCGGAGAGGGGCCAGGGGCGGCAGTGCCCTACACCGACCCGAAGGCCACCTGGCAGGCGGCATTGAGCAGTTCGGCCTCCTCCGCGCTGGTGGGGGGGCGGCCGTCGATGGTGCCGCGGTTGCAGTCGGCGCTGAGCTGGTAGGTGGAGCCGTCGGCGGTGACCGCGAAGCTCACCCCCGAGCTGCCGGAGGGCTGCACCGAGCCGTAGAGGAGCTCGTAGTTGGTGTTCGGCACCACGATGTAGGTGGTGCTGCTGTCCACCGCATTGTTCACGGCACTGTTGATCACCGCCGCCGTGGCCAGGCTGGTGATCCCCCTAGCGGCCGCGTTGGCGCCCCACCAGCCCCAGGAGGGGGTGCTCCAGCCGCCGTACCAGCCGGTGGTCCAGGGGCGGGCGTAGCCCCAGCCGGGGCGGGCCCAGCCGGCGTTGATGTTGACATCGTTGATGTTCACCCGCCGGTTCCAGTCCACATTCCGCTTCACGTTGCGGTTGACGTTCCGGTCGATATATCGATCGATATTGCGATCGATATTGCGATCGATGCTCCGGTTGACGTTCCGATCGAAGCTGCGGTTGCCATCCCGGTTCAGATTCCGGTTGCCGTCGTGGTTCAGGTTGCGGTTGGCGCTGCTGCTTGGCCGGTTCAGGGTCGGTGTGGCCCTCCCGGAACCCGCCCCCTGGCTCCAGCCCCCACTGGGCCGGGAGGATCCGCGGTTCAGCCCCCCGCTGGCGCCGCTGAAGCCGGTGCGGCTGCCGGAGGGGCCGCCCCCGCCGGAGGGCCTGCGCACGCCACCCCCGCCGCCGCCGGAGCGCCGGGCACCGCCGCCACCTCCGCCCTTGCGGGCCACCAGGGTGTCGCTGCCGCCGCCGCCGGGCACCTGCGCCTGCAGGGCCTGCACCGGCAGGACCGGCACCGCCACCACGGCGGCGAGCAGCAGGGAAAGTCCAGCAAGGTGTCTCATCGCTGAATCACCTCGCGCTTGATGGCGTCACAGCCATCGTCGTAGCAGGTGAGATCGATCCGGCCATCCGGACCGAAGTGCACCATCACCAGATCCCGCCCTTCGGTGGAGCCGGGGTTCTCCTCCCGCACGCTGTTGAGGTAGTTGGGATTCACCACGCACAGGTCGCGGTTGTTGAAGCAGATCGTGTTGCTGGAGAAGCGGGCGCCGGCGTTGATCAGTTGCTTCCAGCCCTGGCCGCCCTTCTCCTGCACGCTCATGCGGATCGGCGCGTCCGTGATCCGGATCGTTGCCACCCGCGTGCCGATCGTGTGGCGGTAGAGGGTGGCTTCTTCCTCCTCGATCGCCTCCACCCTGCAGGGTTGGGGGTTGCCCCCCTGGATGGTGCAGGTGGTGTCGAGCTGATACAGCACTTCGGCCCGGGCGCCTGAGGGAGCCGCCAGCAGAGCGCAGAGGCCGCTGGCCAGCAGGCCGCCGGCCAGAAGTCGGGAGTGTCGGTTCGGCATGAACGGGGGAAAGGGAGACCCTCAGGGACTGGTGGAGGGGACCTCTCCATCGTGACCAGAGAGCGGCACTTTGCCCGCGCCTGTGACACGGATCCGCCAGCGCTGATCGGCCGCCGCCGTGGCCGCTGCCAGCAGGTCGGCCGCCGTGGCCACGACGCGGTAGCTCAGGGCCACCGCCAGCAGGGGGCCCTCCGGTACCAGGCCCCCCAGGCTGAGCAGCAACGTGGCCTCGAACACCCCGAGGCCCCCCGGGGCGCCAGGCACCACCAGCCCCACGGTCCAGGCCAGGGCGAAGCCCGCCAGCCAGCGGCTCCACTCGAGGCTCCCCTGCAGATCAAAGGCCAGCACGCAGCTGGCAAAGCCGCTGAAACGCAGCAGCACGAACAGCAGCAGGGCCAGCAGCGGCAGCAGCGGCACCCGGGCCGGCGGCACCACCAGGGTGGGCTCCTCCCCGGGCCGGGCCAGTTGGCGGGCCCGCTGCCGCTCCAGCCGCAGCAGCAGCGGCGTGAGCCAGCGGGGCAGCAGCAGCAGCAGCGGCAGCAGCCACAGCAGTGCCCGCCCCCAGGATCCCTCCTGCAGATCGGCCGGCGCCACCAGGGCCAGGGCGGCGATCGCCGCCAGCAGCGGATCCAGCAGCACCGCCAGCAGGGCCTGTCCCGTGGTGGCGGGTTCGGCCAGGGGGGCCTCCGGCGCCTGCAGGGCCCGCACCCGCGCCGCCAGGTGCCAGATGCCCCCGGGGAGGTACTTGCGCAGGTTCGTGCTCAGGTACAGCAGCGCCGTGGCCTCCACATCCGGCCGCAGCCCCAGCCAGCGCAGGATCACCCCCCAGCCCAGGGCGTTCACCACCAGGCTGAGCAGGCTCAGGCCCAGGCCCAGGCAGAGCCACCACCAGCCCTGGGGATCGAGGTTCTGGCGCAGAAGGCCTCGCCCATGGCTCTGGAGGGCCGCCAGCAGAAAGCCGAAGCTGATCAGGGTGACCCACAGCCGGGTGCCGCCCGGCAGGGCGGGCCGCCGGCGCTCCAGCCAGGCCAGGCCTTGGCGAAGGGCCTGCCACGGCCCGCGCAGCCGGCGGGCCAGCCACAGCCCCGTGTGGCGGAGGCGGCGGCCCGCTCCCCGGAGCAGCAACCGTGGCGGCGGTGTGGGCGGCATGGGCTCGGGCGGCGGAGGGGAGAGCGGAAGGGGCGGAAACCGGGGCCTCAGGGCTGCTCCCCGGCCAGGGCGAGCTCCACCTGCGCCCGGACTTCCGCCAGGGAAAGCCCATGCTGCCGTGCCAGGGCGGCCAGATCCTCGTATTCGGCCTTCTGCCGCGGCGGACCCTCCGGCCTGTGGCTGCGTTTGATCCGTACCCGTCCCAGGGGCGTGTCGAGCCAGAGGGTTTCCCGCGGCAGCACCCAGCGCTGCTGCGGCTGCTCCCGCAGTCCCAGGCTGCTGCCGTGCCGCCACCACACCGCCCGTGCGGCCTCCCGCTCCGTCGGGTGCACCAGGGCCGTGACCAGGGTGCCGCTCCGGCCCTTTTTCATGGTGATCGCCTGGCTGAACACCTCCACGGCCCCGGCCCGGCGCAGCTCCTCCGCCAGAAAGGCCAGCTCTTCGGCGCTGGCGTCGTCGATCTGGGCCTGCTGCTGCCAGAGGGTTTCCTGCGGCAGCTCCCCGGTGGCCGCTGGTTCTGCCACCGCGGGGATCGCCTCCGCCAGGCAGAGGCGCAGCAGGTTGGGCCGATCCAACGGGCGCGTGCCCAGCCCCACCCCCAGGCGTCGGGGGAGGTGGTCGGGGGCCGGGCCGAAGCGCTCGCTCCAGCAGGCCACCAGGGCCAGGCCCGTGGGGGTGGTGAGTTCGCCGGCGGGAAAATCGGCGCTGGAGCGCAGCGGGATGCCGCGGCGGCAGGCAATCTCCAGCACCGCCGGGGCTGGCAGCGGCAGCAGGCCGTGGGCGGTGCGCACCGCGCCGTGGCCGGCGGGGGGCACCGTGCAGTGCAGCCGCTCGATGCCGAAATGGAGTAGCCCGGCGCAGACCCCCACCACATCCACCAGGGCATCGAGGGCCCCCACCTCATGGAAGTGCACCTCCTCCGGCGGGTGGCCGTGCACGGCCGCTTCCGCCTCCGCCAGCAGGCCGAACACCTCCAGCACCTTCTGCCGCAGGGCCGGCTCCAGGCCACTCGCCTCCAGCTCGCCCCGCAGCCGGCCCCAGGGGCGGTGATGGGGCTGGGCCTCGAGGCAGTCCACCTCCAGGTGGAGCCCCCGCAGGCCGCCGCTGCGGCGCTCCTCGATCCGCAGCTGCACCGCATCCGCCACGCCCAGCGCCGCCAGGGGGGCCTCGATCACCTCCTGCGGCAGGCCGAGATCCAGCAGGGCGGCCAGCAGCATGTTGCCCGCCAGACCGGTGGGGGCATCGATCAGGGCCAGGGTCATGGCGCCGGAGCCGGTTCGGGCGCCGAGGCCTCTGCCGCGGGGCGGCGCGGGTGTCCGAGCCGGGGGGTGCTCGCCAGCAGCTCCTCGGCGCGGGATTCCAGGGCGGCTCGGTGCTGGCGCAGCCACTGGTCCACCTCCCGTCGGGCCCGCCGCTGCTCCCGCTGGGCCACCTCCACGGGATGGCCGGAGAGGCCCCAGAGGCGCCCCAGCAGGGCCCGGTCGTCGGCGCCGCCCTGCGGATCGCCGTAGATCAGCTGCTCGGCCGCCATGCCGGCCAGCAGCACCCGGCTCCAGCGGCGCAGCTGCTCCAGCGGCATGCGCACGTGATCCGGCGGCAGGAACTCGGTGCAGCCGCCGCTGGGCACCCCGGCCTCCAGGCAGGCGAGGCTGCCCACCAGCACCCGCTGCACGGGCAGCTCTTCGCTCTCGGCCAGCAGCAGGTGGCCCGCCTCATGGATGGCGATGCGCCGCAGCCGCCCAACCCCACCCGGCAGGGCCTCGGCCAGCACATGGCCTCCCCGCCCCCCGAAGCGGGCCGCATCCACGCTGAGGCCCCCGAGCCCCAGGGCCGCCAGCAGGGTGATCCACCAGGGGGAGATCCCCAGGCCCGGGCCCAGCAGGGCCAGCAGGCTCACCAGCAGCACCGCCAGTCCGGCCTGGAGGGGCTGGTTCATGGTCAGCGGCTGGGCCGGCTGATGGCACTGCTGTGGAGGCCGGCGCCGCCACGGCTGCCCTCGCTGCGGCCGCCGCGGGGGGCGCCGCTGCGGTCGCCGCCGCCGCTGCGCTCTCCACCGGAGCGATCGCCGCGGCCGCGCTCATTGCCGCGCCGGCCCTTGCCGCCGCGGTTGCCGCGCTGGTTCACCGGGGCGAGCACCTCGAGGCTCTCCACGTGCAGCTCCTGGCCGCGGCGCCGCACCTCCAGGCTCACGAAGTGGCGCAGGTGCTCCAGGGGCACCTCGCCCTTGAGCTGCACCTTGAACGGGGTGGGGCGATTGCCGTCGGGCTTGGGCAGCACCCGCACCTTCACCACCAGATCGCCGTTCTCGGGCTTGGTGAAGATCAGCTCGCCGCGGATGGAGAAGTAGTCGTCGCCCTCGGGCAGGCTGTCGAGCGGGGCCGGTGCCCCTGCACTGGTTTCGGCTGCGCCCGTGTCGCCCTCGGTGGCTTCGGCCGGTGGGGCTTCCGGGTCGAGGGTGCTGGGTTCCCACACCCCCACCAGCTGCAGGTGCAGGCTTCCCTCGTCGCGGGTGCGGGGGTACACCACCCACAGATGGGGCTGCTCCAGATCAAGGTGGCGGCGCAGCAGCGTCAGCAGCCGGCCCAGCACCACCGTTTCGAGCACGGCGCCATCCTCGGTGCGCAGCACACCGCGGGTGAGCTGCTGGGGATCCTCCGGTTCGTACACGCCGCGCACAACGCCGATCGCCCGGTACTGAAGGGGCTCGGTGACCGGGGCAATGGGGTGGGGGCGCATCAGGGTTCGGGTGGGGGCAGGCCTGGGGGCCACCCGGTCGGGCCAATGTAGCCAGCGGATGCAGAGGCGCCGCTCCCGGCCAGGGCAGACTCTTGGCCGCTGCCGCCCCCCGAACATGTCCAGCCGCGGCTCGGTGTCGCGATCCGGTGTTGTGCTCGCGGCCCTGCTCGCCCTGCTGGCCCTCGCCGGCGGCTGGGGCCTCGGCCAGTGGCAGGCCGGCCGCAGCGGTGAAGCCCGCCCGCGGGATGCGCTGCAGCGCCAGCTGCAGGAGCTGAAGCAGCGCCATGCCCAGGGCCAGTCGAGCGAGGCCGATCAGCAGCGGCTGCTGGAGCTGCTGGTGGCGCTGGATCGCCGCGCCGAGGCCATCGCCGTGCTGGAGCCCATGGCCGACCGCCAGCCGGAGCGCTGGAGCCTGCGGCTGCTGCTGGCGGAACTGCGCCGCAACCAGAACGACCGCACCGGCGCGGAACGGGAGGTGCGGCAGCTGCTCAACCTGCGGCCGGATCGGATCGAAGCGCTGCAGCTGATGACCCTGTTGCAGCTCGAGCAGGGCCGCGGCGCCCAGGCCCAGACCCAGCTGCAGGCCACCTTCGAGCGGCTGATGAAGCCCCAGCCGCGCCCGGAGGCGATGGCGGTGGGGCTGCTGCTGGCGGACCTGCTGCAGAAGCAGGGCCAGCCGGGCCAGGCCCGGGCGGTGTATCTGCGCCTCGGGGCCGCCTTCCCGCGGGATCCTCGTCCCCTGCTGGCCCAGGCGCTGCTGCAGCAGGAGAAGGGCGATGGCCGCGGCGCCCAGGAGCTGCTGGCCCAGGCCCGCCAGCTCCAGCCCGACAAGGTGGATCCCCGCCTGGACCGGGTGGCGGCCGCCTGGGGCCTGGCACCCCTCAGGGCGCCGTCACCGTCCGGCTCGCCCCCGAAGTCCCCGGAGTCTGCTGGGCGTCAAAGTCCCTAAGGGCCTGATCGATGGCGTCACCCGGTGGGGTGGCGTCGTCGAGGGCGCTGCCCTTGCGGATCTTGTTCATCAGATCCAGGGGGTTGGTGGTATCGAGGATCGAATCCCCCTTGCCGCTGCCGGGGCCGTAGTCGAGCAGGTCCCGCTCCTGCTTGCTCATGCCGTAGGGCTGGCTCCAGCCCTGGGGTTCGGCCAGGGCCGGCGCTCCGGCCGCCAGACCCACCAGCAGGGCACCCGCCAGGGGGAGCCTCCGCCGGGGATGGATGGATTTGGGTTGCATCGCCCGCTTGTACTCCTGGCGCCCATGCTAAGGGCGTTCTGCTAGTCCTCCGGTCGTTCGTCCCTGCCTGCCCGATGCGCATCGCCACCTGGAACGTGAATTCGGTGCGCACCCGCCTCGTTCAGGTGCTCGCCTGGCTGCGGGAGGAGGGGCCCGAGGTGGTGTGCCTGCAGGAAAACAATGTGGCCGATGAGCTCTTCCCGGCCGCGGCCTTCGAGGCCCTGGGCTACGGCGTGGCGATCAGCGGCCAG
>JBJTWS010000288.1:0-3375 GCA_046081905.1 Synechococcus sp.
GCCGTGGGTCTGGCGGCGGCCGCCGTGGTTGCCAGTCTGGGCTGGGGCCACCACGTAGGCGGTGTTCTCGATGGCGCGGGCCTGGAGCAGCACCTGCCAGTGATCCTTGCCGGTGAAGGCCGTGAAGGCGGCGGGGATGAACAGCACGTCGGCACCGGCTGCGGCGAGGTGGCGATACAGCTCAGGAAAGCGCACGTCGTAGCAGATCGAGAGGCCCACCCGGCAGAGCCCCGGGATCTCCACCACCGGGGGCGGCACCAGGCCGGGCTGCACCGTCGCCGACTCGCGGTAGGTGATGCCGTCGGGGAGGTCCACGTCGAAGAGGTGGATCTTGTCGTAGCGGGCCAGCAGCACGCCCTCGCGGCTCACCAGCTCGGAGCGGTTGTAGGTGTGGCCCTCGCCGGCGGGCACCGGGAAGCCGCCCCCCAGCAGGGCCACCTGGTAGCGGCGGGCCATGGTCACCAGGAAGCGGCTGCAGCGCTCCGCCAGGTCGGGGGCGAGTTCGAGGCGGCGGCTGTCCTCCCCCATGAAGGCGAAGTTCTCCGGCAGCCCCACCAGCTCGGCGCCGCGGCGGGCGGCCAGTTCGATCTGCTCCTCGGCAGCTGCCAGATTGGCGTCGGGATCCGGCGTGCTGGTGAGTTGCACTGCGGCCGCCAGAAAGCTGCTCACCCGTCACCCCGTCACGACCGGCGAACTGTAAGGGACACGACCAGGGCCATCCAGCCCGCCGTTCCCCCGGGCCTGCTCCTCCGTCAGCTGGCCTGCAGCACCCCCGGCTCGCCCTGCCGCGGCACGATCGTGAGCGTGTCCACCGCGGCGCAGCAGGCGAAGTCTTCGTCGTGGTTGCCGATGCCGATCAGCCGCTGCCCGTGGCTGGCGGCCCGCAGGCAGGTCTCGGTGTCGTGGCGCCACTGCTGCCACAGGGCCAGGGCCGCCAGCATCTCGTCGTTGCCGCAGCGCACCCCCACGTGGGGCGCCACCGCCAGTTCCATCGCCGCCGAGGCCACCGCCCCCGCCGCGAGGCTGTCTTCCAGGGAATAATCGCCCTCCCAGCCGCTGCCCACGATCCACACCCGCTCGGCGCCGCCCTCCACCAGCCGCCGCGCCACGGCGCTGCGGTTCGGCAGGCAGGCGGTGAGCAGCAGCGGCACCGCCTGCACCGCCGCCAGGGAGCGGGTGCCGTTGGTGGTGCTCATGAAGATGCGCTTGCCCCCCACAAGCTTCGGCACCACCGCCAGGGGCGAGTTGCCCAGGTCGTAGCCCTCCACCCGCTTGCCGCCCCGCTCCCCGGCCCGCAGCCGCTTCTCCGCCGGCCAGGCGGCGGCGGCGGCCTCGAGGGCCCCCAGATCCGCGAAGGCCTGCACCGCCTCGGCGCCGTTCTGCAGCGACCAGGCGATCGTGGTGGTGGCCCGCAGCACATCGATCACCACCGCCGCGTCGGGGCCGCCCTCCGAAGGGGGCCGCAACGCCGGCACGCATTCGGAGGTGTGGAAATAGGAGAGCTGCACGGCTGCGGAGCGCACTGGCGGGAACCCTAGGAAGCCGCTCCGCCCGGGATCCGCAGGGGCGCTCAGGCGTCGGCCGCGAGGGTGTAGCGGCCGTAACGCAGCCGGAGCAGTGCCCCCATCAGCCGGTCCTGCAGCTGCTGTCCGAGTCCCCGCGCCGGCGCGAACACGCCGCGCTGGCCCTCGAGCCAGTCGGCCACGGACTGGGCAGGACGACCACACACCGAAGCCACCGTGTCGGTGACGATCGCAGCCCCGCCCCGCCGCCAGGCGCGCAGGTGGCAGAGCACCTCGGTTACGAGCTGCTCAGGATCGCCGTAGCTGCCCTCCTCCAGCAGCATCGCCCTGAAGCTCTCCTCCGGGAGATCGAGGAAGCGCACCGGCCGGCCGGTCAGGGCGCTGAGGCGCGTGCACACCTCCGGCATCGACAGCGCCTCCGGGCCGGTGACCACCAGCTCCTGCACCGAGTTGGGGCTGAGAATCGTCCAGCGCAGGCCGGACGCCTGCAGGTGGGCAATCGCCTGCTGGTGCTGGGCCACCAGCGGATCCCCCTGGTGATCCACCGCGCCGTAGAGGAGCAGCACCCGCGCCGCCGGGCTGTGGACGCGCAGGGCGTCGATCAGGGCCATCTCGCGGGCGGCGATGCGTCCATCCATCGGCGTGCAGAGGAACACCTCCTGCACCCCCTCCACCACCGGGTTCAGGCTGGCCGGCTCGTCGAGGTCGGCCTGCACCCAGGAGACATTCCCCTCCTCCCGGTCCCCGGCCCGGCGGTTTCGCACCATGGCGCGCACCCGCAGGCCGGCCTGCCCCCGCAGCTGCTGGAGCAGTGCTCCGCCGAACATGCCGTGGGCCGTGGTGATCAGAACGGTTCTCGCCATCCCATCCACAGAAAGCCGTTCCCTGTGGGGATGATGGCGCCATCCACAGGCGCCGAGAACGTGCCCATCTCCAGCCCGGCCGGTACCCCAATCGCCGCTGGCCATGCCCTCCAGGGCTCTCGCCGGGACCTGCGCGGATTCCTGCGCCTGCTGGAGCAGCGGGGCCGGCTGCGGCGGATCACCGCCCCGGTGGATCCCGACCTCGAACTGGCCGCCATCTCCGATCGGGTGCTGAGCTGCGGCGGCCCGGCCCTGCTCTTCGAGAACGTGATCGGCAGCCCGATGCCGGTGGCGATCAACCTGCTCGGCACCCAGGAGCGGGTGCTCTGGAGCATGGGGATGGAGCGGCCCGAGGAGCTCGAGGCCCTGGGGGAGCGGCTGGCCCTGCTGCAGCAGCCCCGCCCCCCCAAGGGCGCCCGCGAGGCGCTGCGCTTCGGCTCGGTGCTGCTGGATGTGCTCAAGGCCCGCCCCGACCGCGACCTCACCCCCCCCTGCCACCAGCAGGTGTTCCAGGGGGAGGCGGTGAACCTCGATGCCCTGCCGCTGCTGCGCCCCTGGCCCGGCGACGGCGGCCGCATCCTCACCCTGGGTCTGGTGATCACCAAGGACCCGGAAACCGGCACGCCGAATGTGGGCGTCTACCGGCTGCAGCAGCAGAGCCGCAACACGATGACCGTGCACTGGCTGAGCGTGCGCGGCGGCGCCCGCCACCTGCGCAAGGCGGCGGCCCTCGGCAAGCCCCTGGAGATCGCCATCGCCATCGGCGTGCATCCGCTGCTGGTGATGGCGGCGGCCACGCCGATTCCGGTGCAGCTGAGCGAGTGGCTGTTCGCCGGCATCTACGCCGGCGAAGGGGTGCGGCTGGCGAAGTGCAGGAGCGTGAACCTGGAAGTGCCCAGCCACAGCGAAGTGGTGCTCGAGGGCACGATCACCCCCGGCGAAGAGCTGGCCGATGGCCCCTTCGGCGACCACATGGGCTTCTACGGCGG
>JBJTWS010000289.1:0-3974 GCA_046081905.1 Synechococcus sp.
CATCCGCGCGCCGTTCGGCCAGGCGCGGGCCGGCATCGAGAAGTGCGGCCGCCAGGCGTACCAGTCCTGGTCCATGCCGTGGCGGCGGTGCGGGTAGCGCAGGTAGTCGTCAGGCAGGCTCATGCCGCGCTCCGCTTCTCCGGCTTCGTGGCCCTGATCGGCCGGCCGAACGTGGGCAAGTCCACCCTGCTCAACCAGCTGGTGGGGGAGAAGGTGGCGATCACCTCCCCTGTGGCCCAGACCACCCGCAACCGCCTGCGGGCGATCCTGACCACCCCCGCCGCCCAGCTGGTGCTGCTGGACACGCCCGGCATCCACAAGCCCCACCACCTCCTGGGGGAACGGCTGGTGCAGAGCGCCCGGGGCGCCATCGGCGAGGTGGACGTGGTGCTGCTGCTGGTGGACGGCAGCCAGCCCGCGGGGCGGGGGGATGGCTTCATCGTGGAGCTGCTGCGGCAGTGCCGGGTGCCGGTGCATGTGGCCCTCAACAAGTGGGACCAGGTTTCCGCTGCCCGGGAGGCGGAGCTCGCCGCCAGTTACCGCGCGCTGCTGCCGCCGCCCCTGGAGTGGCCCCTCCATCGGGTGAGCGCCCTGAATGGCGCGGGCACCGAGGCCTTGGTGGCCGCCCTGGCGGCGGATTTGCCCGAGGGTCCGCCCCTCTATCCCCCCGGGGCGGTGAGCGACCAGCCCGAGCACCTGCTGCTGGCGGAGCTGATCCGTGAGCAGGTGCTCACCCACACCCGCGAGGAGGTGCCCCATTCGGTGGCGGTGCAGATCGATCGCATCACCGAGGACGGCCCCCGCACGGCCGTGCTGGCCACCGTGCTGGTGGAGCGCACCAGCCAGAAGGGCATCCTGATCGGCCGGGGGGGCAGCATGCTCCGCCAGATCGGCCAGGGCGCCCGATTGCAGATGCAGAAGCTGATCGACGGGCCGGTCTACCTGGAGCTGTTCGTGAAGGTGGTGCCCAACTGGCGCCGCAGCGCCGCCCGCCTGGCGGAACTGGGCTACCGCGGCGACTGAGGCGCCGCAGCCGCCCCCCCGCCGGCACTGATCCCCCGCCGGTTCTGCTCCCCCGGCTGAGAGGATGCCCCCAGCCTGACCGTTGCCTCTTGGACGCAGCCAGCCCTGGCCCCGGCGCCCCCGCGGCCGAGACGTTTCCCCCCACCGACCTGCCCGCCTTCCTCCGGCTCTGCGCCGGCGAGTGGATGAGCCTGCGCAGCCGCTTCGCCCTGGGGGAGGCGGAGGCCGGTGAGAACGGCGATGAATGGCACAGCTCCGAGCGGGGCGAGCTGCAGGTGCGTTACGAGGATCCCCCGGTCGAAGGCGAGCCCGGCGGCCTCTCGATCACTCCCCAGGGGCAGCCCCCCCGCCAGCTGCTGTTTGACCGGGCGGGGGGCTTCCGCGCCGTGGCGCCCGCTGGCTCCACCGGTGCTGCCGGGCCCCAGGAGGGCCACTGGCAGCTGTGGCCCGACGGCAGCCTGGAGCTCCACCTCCGGGGGGGCGACACCGAGGTGCGGGAGCGGATCTGGTTCACCAAGCCGAACCTTCGCCTGCGCTCCACCGTGGAGCACCACGCCGACGGCACCCCCGGCCGCGCCAGCTTCAGCTCCGAGATCCGCCGCGTCAGCCGGCCGGCCGCCCCCGCGGCCGCCTGATCCCCATGGGTCTGCGCCTCGATGTGGTGACCCTGGCGCCGGAGGCCCTCACGCCGTTGCTGGCGCTGGGGGTGATCGGCCGCGCCTTCGCAGCCGGCATCGCCGAGCTCCATCTCCACAACCCCCGCGACCACGCCCTCGATCGCTACCGCAAGGTCGACGACATCGCCTACGGCGGCGGGGCGGGCATGGTGCTCAAGCCCGAGCCGGTGTTCGCCGCCGTGGAGGCGATCCCGGTGCTGCCCCGTCGGCGGGTGCTGCTGATGAGCCCCCAGGGCAAGCGGCTGGAGCAGGCCGACCTGCGCCGCTGGGCCACGGAACACGACCAGCTGGTGTTCCTCTGCGGCCACTACGAGGGCTTCGACGAGCGGATCCGCAGCCTGACGGAGGAGGAGGTGTCGATCGGGGATTTCGTGCTCACCGGCGGGGAGCTGCCCGCCGCCACCGTGATCAACGGCGTGGTGCGGCTGCTGCCGGGCACGGTGGGAACCCCGGCCTGCCTGGAGGAGGAGAGCCACAGTGCCCTGCTGCTGGAGCACCCCCACTACACCCGCCCGGCGGAGTTCCGCGGCCTGGCGGTGCCGGAGGTGCTGCGCAGCGGCGACCACGGCGCCATCGCCCGCTGGCGCCAGCAGCAGCAGATCGAGCGCACCCGCCAGCGGCGGCCCGATCTCTACGAGCGCTGGCGGCAGCAGGAGAAACTGGAGCCGCTTGGGCAGGGGGCGATGCAGCTGCGAATCGGCAACGGCTACGACATCCACCGGCTCGTGCCGGGACGGCCCCTGATCCTGGGCGGTCAGCGGCTGGTGCACCCGGAGGGCCTGGGGCTCGATGGCCACAGCGATGCCGATGTGCTCGTGCACGCGATCATGGATGCCCTGCTGGGTGCCCTCTCCCTGGGGGACATCGGTCGCTACTTCCCCCCGGAGGATCCCCGCTGGAAGGGGGCCGACAGCCTGGTGCTGCTGGAGCAGGTGGGCGGCCTGGTGCAGGAGCGCGGCTGGGACGTGGTGAACCTGGATGCGGTGGTGGTGGCGGAGCGACCCAAGCTGCGGCCCCACATCGCCGCCATGGGCGCCGCGATCGCCGCCCGTCTGGGCCTGGATGCCGAGCAGGTGGGCGTGAAGGCCACCACCAACGAGGGCCTCGGCCCCACCGGACGGGAGGAGGGGATCGCCTGCCATGCGGTGGCGCTGCTGCAGAAGGGCTGAGGCGATGGCGGCCCGCCGCGGCTCTAGCTGGCTCCCTAGGGTCATCGTCACCCTGTCGCTCGCCCTGGTGCTCTTCGCTGCCCGTCCCCAGGCCAGCCTGGCGGCCTTCCCCGATCCGGAGGGCGGCTATGACGTGGCGATCGTGGAGCAGCTGCGGGTGAAGGTGCCGGCTGCGGCCCGCCAGGCCTGGCTCGAGGCCGAGCGCCAGAGCTGGGATCCCTGGCTGCGCCGCCAGGACGGCTTCCTCGGCCGCGATCTCTTCTGGGACGAGGAGCGCGAGGAAGGGCTGCTGCTGATCCGCTGGGCCAGCCGCGAGCAGTGGAAGGCCATCCCCGAGCCGGAGGTGGAGGCGGTGCAGGAGCGCTTCGAGCAGCTGGCCCGGCAGGCCACCGGCCAGGAGGAGGGCAATCCCTTCCCGCTGGTGCTGGAGGGGGAACTGCAGCTGCAGCGCCTGCGGCCGTGAACGCCGGCCCGCTCTCCCCCGCGGAGGAGTCCGCCCCCTGGGCCCGCCTCGACTTCGAGCGCCGCGAGCGGCTCGGCATGGTGGAGGCGATCTGGGGGGAGCACAAGAGCGCCGAGCAGATCGTGGAGCTGCTGGCCCGATTTCACGCCCGGGGGGAGCTGGCTCTGGTGACGCGGGTCTCGCCGGCCAAGGCGGCCGCCGTGCGGGAGGGCCTGCAGGCCCGGCAGGGCCCTGGTGCGGTGATCGCGGCGGAGCTGATCCACCACGCCGAAGCCGCCTGCCTCAGCCTGCCGGCACCGCCTCCGGCCGATTCATCCCTGGGCCCCGTGCTGGTGGTGAGCGGCGGCAGCAGTGATCTGGCGGTGGCGGCGGAGGCCCGCCTGGCCCTGGCCTGCCACGGGGTTCCCGTGGAGCTGGTGCTGGATGTGGGGGTGGCAGGCCTGCACCGGCTGCAGGGCCAGCTGGAGCGGCTGCGGCAAGCGGAGGTGCTGATCGTCTGCGCCGGCATGGAGGGCGCCCTGCCCACGGTGATCGCCGGCCTACTGCCCCAGCCCGTGATCGGGGTGCCGGTTTCCGTGGGCTACGGCGTGAGTGCGGGCGGCCGGGCCGCCCTGCACGGGATGCTCGCCAGCTGCGCGCCCG
>JBJTWS010000290.1:0-3498 GCA_046081905.1 Synechococcus sp.
CGATGAATCGCCCCTGGCAGGCGGACGCGACCGGGGGACTGCTGCGCCGCATCAACGAGCAGCTGCCCGAGGCGGTGTTGCGCAACACATTCATCGTGAGCTTCCCGGGGGAAACCGAGGAGCACTTCCAGCACCTGCTCGATTTCGTGGCGGAGCAGCGCTTCGATCATGTGGGCGTGTTCACCTTCTCGCCGGAGGAGGGCACCCCCGCCGCCGACCTGCCGAACCCGGTGCCGACCGCGATCGCCAAGGAGCGCAAGGACCGCCTGATGGCCCTGCAGCAGCCGATCGCCGCCGGGCGCAACGCCGCTTGGGTAGGCCGGATCGTGGATGTGCTGATCGAGCAGGAGAACCCCAGCACCGGCGAAATGATCGGCCGCTGCAGCCGCTACGCCCCGGAGGTGGATGGCGAGGTGCGGGTGCGTCCGGGCGAGGGGGGCCTCTGCGCAGCCCCGGGAACGATGGTGCCGGTGCGGATCACCGGGGCGGATGTCTACGACCTGGAGGGCGAGGTGGTGGGCGCCCGGGCGATGGTGGGGCAGGCCCTGGCCTCCCGGCGGGCGGACGCTTGAACGAAGCCTCCGGGCTGCTGCACCGCTCCCGGCGGGCGGGCGCCACCCTGCTGGAGCGGCTGCGGCGCCACCAGCGCACCACCTTTCTGGTGGCCTCCGGTGTGAGCACGGCCGGCTCGTTCGCGGGCCTCACCGCCAAGGGCTGGATCCTGATGCACGGCACCGGCAACCCGCTGCTGCTGGCCCTGCACTTCGCCCTGCTGGCCCTGCCCAGCATTCTGGTGAGCGGGCGGGCGGGGGTACTCACCGACCGGCTGGGCTGCGAAACCATGCTGATCCGCGCCCAGTGGGGCCTCTTTCTGGCCGGCAGCCTGGGCGCCCTGGCGATCCCACTCCAGACCGGCGGTCTGCAGGTGGGCCTGCTGCTACTGAGCACCCTGCTGGCGGGCATCGCCAGCGCCTTCGAACTCACGGCCCGCAACAAGTATTGCGCCCTGGTGGTGGATTCCCCGGCCCAGCTGGCCCCCTACATCACCAGCTTCTCGGTGGTGTTCAACGTGGGCAAACTGGTTGGTCCACCCCTGGGGGGATGGCTGGTGGCCGCCACCGGCCCCTTCGCGGCCCTGAGCATCGATGCGGCCTCCTACCTGCTGCCGATCGCCGCGGTGGTGTGGCTGCTGCGACCCCACCGGGAGCGGGAGCAACGCAGCGCCGCCGGCAGCACCGCCACCCTGGCCACCGCCTGGCGCGACTGCGGCCGCACCCTGCGCCACGTGCTCGGCTTCACGGGGATCGCCTGCCTGGTGGGTTTCTTCCATCCGGGCCTGGCGCCGCTGATGGCGGCGGAAATCCTCGGCCCTTCACCGCAGGCCCTTGGCCTCTTCACCAGCGTGCTGGCGGCCGGGAGCATCTGCGGCGGAGTGGTGCTGCAGCGCCACAGCCGCTGGCTCAGCGCCCGTCCGGCACTGCTGCTGGGCACCTGTGTACTGATCACCGGCGCGGCCCAGGTGGGCATGGGGGCCAGCCGCTCGCAGGTGGTGGCGCTGGCGATGGCCTGGCTGATCGGCGCGGGCACCGCCTCCCTGCTGGCGGGGGTGAACCTGATCAGCCAGGTGGGCAGCCCCATGGTGCTGCGGGGCCGCATGGCCGGACTCGGCCAGATCGCCTTCCTGGGGGGCGGCGGCCTCAGCGGCCTGATCGCCGCGGGGCTGAGCCTCACGATCGGCCTGCCGGCCACCTTTGCCTGGCTCGGGGGAATCGGCGTGCTGCTCGGGCTGTGGGAACTCACCCAGCACTCCGGGCTGCGGATCGCCGAGGGCACCACCTGAGCGGCCGGTTCAGATCAGGCGCACGCCGCGCAGCACCACGGCGGCGACGAAGGCAGCCACCAGACCGCCACTCACCAGACCCAGATAGATCGCCATGCCCATGGCTGCTCGGACAACGTTCGGGAGCCATTACAGCAGAAGGGCCGGCGGCGGCGCTCTCTTCAAGAAGCTCCTAGGGTGGCGTCCACTGAACCGGCGGTCTGATCCGCCCCCTCCGCCGCCCCATCGGCGGCTGCGCAAGCAACAGGCCCTTCCGACGATCTCCCCGCATGCGCACCCTTTTTCTCTATCCGGAATTTCCCAAGACCTTCTGGAGCTACGAGAAGATCCTCGAGCTGGTGAACCGCAAGGTGCTGCTGCCGCCCCTCGGCATGGTGACCGTGGCGGCGCTGCTCCCCCAGCACTGGGAGATGAAGCTGGTCGACCGCAACGTGCGCGAGGTGACCGAGGAGGAGTGGGCCTGGGCTGAGCTGGTGGTGATCTCCGGGATGATCTTGCAGCGGGCCGACATGGCCCGGCAGATCTCCAAGGCCAAGGCGCGGGGGCTCCCCGTAGCAGTGGGAGGCCCCTTTGCCAGTTCCACCCCGGATGCGCCCGAGCTGGAACTGGCCGATTTCAAGGTGCTCGACGAGGGGGAGATAACCCTGCCGCTGTTCATCGAGGCGATCGAGCGGGGCGAGAAGGGGGGGCGCTTCAGTGCCAACGGCGAGAAGCCGGATGTGACGGGCACCCCCATCCCCCGCTTCGACCTGCTGGAGCTCGACGCCTACGATTCGATGAGCGTGCAGTTCTCGCGGGGCTGCCCGTTCCAGTGCGAGTTCTGCGACATCATCGTGCTCTACGGCCGCAAGCCGCGCACGAAGACCCCGGAGCAGCTGATCGCCGAGCTGCAGTACCTCTACGACCTGGGCTGGCGACGCTCCATCTTCCTGGTGGACGACAACTTCATCGGCAACAAACGCAACGCCAAGCTGCTGCTGCCCGCACTGAAGCAGTGGCAGATCGAGCACCGCTACCCCTTCAGCTTCGCCACCGAGGCCTCGGTGGATCTCGCTTCCGACGAGGAGCTGATGCTGATGATGGCCGAGTGCCGCTTCGACTCGGTGTTCCTCGGCATTGAGACGCCCGATGAGGCCAGTCTCTCTGTGGCGGGCAAGCACCAGAACACCCGCAGTTCGCTCGAGGAATCGGTCGATCGGATCACCGGCTACGGCATCCGTGTGATGGCCGGTTTCATCATCGGCTTCGATGGCGAGAAGACGGGCGCCGGCGATCGGATCGTGCGCTTCGTGAGCCGCACCGGCATCCCCGCCGCGATGATGGGCATGTTGCAGGCCCTGCCGAACACCGGCCTCTGGCACCGGCTCGAGCAGGAAGGCCGCCTGATCGAGGAGAAGGCGGACGCCAAGGGCGTGAACCAGACCAACCTGCTCAACTTCGTGCCGACCCGGCCGATCCGCGACATCGCCAACGAGTACTTCGACGCCTTCTGCCGCCTCTACGAGCCGAACGCCTACATCGATCGGGTCACCCACTACTACGGCAAGGTGGGCTCCCCGCGCTGGAGGGCCTTCTATAAACCCGAGAACTCTGACAAGCCGGCCACCCCCCGCCAATGACATCCGTGCCCTGGCCACGGTGATCTGGCGTCAGGGCTT
>JBJTWS010000291.1:0-5317 GCA_046081905.1 Synechococcus sp.
GGACAACTGGGCCTCGTTCTCTGGGTGCACCATCCGGAACTCGAGGAAGGCGGCCTTCTGGATCTGGGCCTTGGAGTATAAGTATAAGTCATCTCAAGCCGTCTCCGTCTGAGATCCAAGCAGGAATCAGGCGGCTGTCAAGCATTTAGCCGAGCCGCTCGCCACCCGGCACTGTCCCGCCCCCTGAACGAATACGGGAGAAGAGCGCCGCTATGTCTTCCAGTCGGTGCACATGCTGCTCGACGGCGATTTCGATCGGGCCTGGAAGAGCGGAGAGCGGCGCCGCACCGAACTGGTGATCATAGGCCGCGATCTCGATGCAGAGGCGCTGCGGGCCGGCTTCCTGGCCTGCGTGGCCTGAGCCGGCCATGGCACAGCCGGCTCTGGTGAGCGAACGGCTCTGCCGTGACCTGCAGCAGCCGATCACGGCCCTGGCCTGGTCGGCCGATGGGGAGTATCTGGCCATCGCCAGCGCCGGCGGTGAACTGCTGCTGCTCGACTTCCGCGCCGGCTGTGAGGAGCTGCTGCGGGGCGAGCGCGGCAGCAGCCTCGACGTACTCGGGTTCAGCAGCGATGGCCAGTTCCTGATGGCTGCCGGCCAGAGCGGTGAGCTGCTGCTCTGGGAGCTGGGTGGTTCGGGGGTGGGCCCCCTGGCCTTCGAGCCGATGGCGCTGGGCGGGGGGTGGATCGATGCGGCGGCCTGGCAGCCCGGTGGCCTCCTGCTGGCCGTGGCGGTGGGGCGGGGGCTGCGGCTCTGGGATGGAGCCCATCGCCAGTGGCGGGAGCCCCCGCTGGAGCTGCCCGGCACGATCCAGTCCCTGGCCTGGAGCTCTGACGGGCTGCAGCTGGCGGCCGAGTGCCAGGGCGAGCTGCTGCTCTGGCAGCCCGCGGTGAACACACCCGCCGATCCCCCGCGGCGCCATCCCATCGCTTCCGCCGGACTGGCCCTGGCGTTCTCGGGGCCGGGCCACCACCTCGCCTGCGGGATGCTGGATCGCTCCCTGCTGGTGTGGCCGGAGGGCTGCCACGGGCAGCCCTGGCAGTTGAGCGGGTTTCCGGCCAAGGTGCGCTAGTTGGCCTGGAGCGATCAAGCAGGACGCCTGGCCCCATTGCTGGCCAGCGCCGCGGCGGATGCAGTGATTCTGTGGACGCAGGTGCATGAGGGGCCGAGGGCCTGGCGACCGGAGCCCTTGCTGTGGCACGGGCGGCGCGTCAACGCCCTGGCCTTCGCCCCCGGGAGCACCCTGCTGGCCAGCGCCTCCAGCGACGGCACTGTGGCGCTCTGGTATGGCCGCGGCCGGATGCTGCAGCCACTGGAGGGCCAGGGCTGCGGTTTCAACGTCCTGGCCTGGCGTCCGGATGGATGCCACCTCGCCGCCGGTGATGCCAACGGGCGCTGGTGGCCGTGCCGGCGGGGGAGCGGCAGCCTCGGCGATCCGGGACCGGCCAGTTCGGCGGGCCAGTTCGGCAGGTCTTCGGCCCATGACAGCCAGTGAGCCGGTGCTGGTGGTGGAGGGACTGAGCGTTCGGCGCGGCGGGCCGCTGCCCCGTTCCGTGCGCGTTCAGGTGGCCTACCTCCCCCAGAGCCTGCCGTTGCCGAGGTGCTTCCCGCTCACGGTGGGCGAATTCGTGGGCTTTGGCTTTGATCCCCCCGGTCTGAGCCTGGTCTGGTGGGCCCATCGAGCAACCCAAGAACGAGAACGATTCTCATTCGGCCTGATCGCTGCTGCCCCCGCCCAGGCGTCCAAGGGGGAAGTCCGTGTCAGGCCAGGCTGCGTTCCCCCGGGTGCTGGGGACAGGGGTAGGGGGGAACGACGCAGCCCTGCAGCTTGAGCTGTTGGCAACCGCACGGGAAGCCAGGGCTGCGGGATGGCCGTCATCCCCCCATCGTCCGAATCACCACTTCTTGTATGGGAGGAACTTGCCGCACATCGTGACCTTGACGCGATCACCAGCTGGATTCTCCACCTTGTCCACCTCCAGGGTGAAGTCGATGGCACTCATGATGCCGTCACCGAACTTCTCCTGAATGACATCCTTCAGCGGCAGACCATAGACCTGCATGATTTCGTAGAACCGGTAGATCAAAGGATCGGTCGGAATCACTGGATCCAGACATCCCTTCACGGGGGGAGTCATCAATTCCACCTTGATTGCAGGGTCCAGCCCGAGCACCTCGATGATCTTGTCGGCTTCCTCGGAAGAGGCAGTGGACTGTCCATAGAACAGGCTGGCAATCCACACTTCATCACGGCCAAGCAGGGTTTCAAGCTCAGCAAAGCTGATGCCCTTGCTGCGCTTGGCGTGAAGCAGTGTGGTGGAGAAGGAAGAGTGGGCCATGGGGGTGAAGAAGAAAACTGGCAGCCGGGAGAAGGTACGGGGAAGGCGCAAGCTCCTGAGGCTGGGCTCAGGGGCGCTCCTCCACCGCTCGGGTCTCGTTGAGGGTATGCGTTCAGGGCTCGGGACGCACCGTCGCAGGACTGCACTCTGATCGTCAGGTGCGGACTGTGCTGTCCCAGGGCGTTCGTTCCCCGCGCTTGCAGCCCAGATCCACCACCTGCTGCAGCGTTGCGACAAAGGCCTGTCGGATCAACCGGCTGCTGTGTTGCAAGCCGGATCAGTCGATCCCTCCTGGTAGCGGTGCCAATAGCCATACAGCTGTTGCTGCAGGTCGAGCAGCTGATCCTCGAACTCGGTGCTTGCGCCTGAACGTTCGGCGATGGCCCTCAGATCACGGATCAGGTGCGCCTGCACAGCTGACGCTGCTCCAGCGGCAGACGGGCTGGAGCAGAACATTTGCGCCTCTGATGCCTTATCCGCCCGATTGCAGAGGTGGGAGGGCACTCAGAGAGAGGAACAGACGCAACTTCGCCAGTCCCCTGTGCCTGGGGCTGCCGGGGTGGCTTGTCTGCGGACTGCGGCCTGTGGAGGCCTCCCCCTCTGCTCCCCTCGAGCCATCGCCATGGGGCATGGGAGCCACAAAGGCAACGGGCTCGAAGCTCTGCTGGAACTCCTCATAGACCTGAAGCACCGCATCGCGGATCTGGTCGATCTGATCCCACTGCCAGGGAATGGGTAGGAGCACCTGCCTGCGGCAGCCTTCTGACACAGGGCATGAGACACCACTGACCTGATCGTGTCCTCCCAGTCACGGGCCGCCGGCATGGGAGACGTTTGGTGAGACGTTGTTCTCACAGCCTGGCGCGGCCAAACAGGCGCTGGCACAGGCTGGAAGCCCTAACGCCAGCCAGAGCAAGCACTCTGAGGCGAAAACCTTCTTGAGAAATGCAAGCGGGCGGCGGGAATCGAACCCGCATCATCAGCTTGGAAGGCTGAGGTTTTACCACTAAACTACGCCCGCGGCAGTACACCTGTTCCCGATGGTGGACCGGAGGTGGTGCCGTGCCGACCAGGGAAACGTGTTCCGAGGCGGCTCCAGCATTATGACCTGCGTGCCGACCCGGGCTGCGTGCGCGATTCACCGTCTTCCCTGTCTTTCCCCGTGAGCGATGCGGCGGATCTGCGGGGCTGGCCGCGTCTGCGGATGCTGGCCGCCTACGGCATCGGCGACGCCGGTACCGGCATGGCGGCCTCGCTGATCGGCTTCTATCTCTTCATCTTCTACACCTCCGCCGCCGGCCTGCCCGCCTGGATGGCGGGCCTGGTGCTGATGCTGGCCCGGCTCTGGGATGCCCTCAACGATCCCCTGGTGGGCTGGCTGAGTGACAAGACCCGCACCCGCTCCGGTCCGCGCCTGCCCTGGATCCTCTGGAGCGCGGTGCCCCTCGGGATTTCCATGGCCCTGGTGTGGTGGCTGCCCCCGGGCGGCCCCTGGCAGCGCTTCGCGATCTTCGTGGCCATCTCGGTGGTGGCCAACACCCTCTACACCTGCGTCAACCTCCCCTACGCGGCGCTGGCGGCGGAACTCACCGCCTCGGTGCCGTTGCGAACCCGCCTGAACACGCTGCGGTTCACCGGCTCGATCATCGCCAGCCTGGTGGGCCTGGTGCTGGGGGGGCTGCTGCTGGCCAACCACTCCGATCCCGCCAGCTACTGGCGGGTGGGGCTCCTCTCCGGTGGGATCATCTCCCTCACCACCCTGCTGTGCGGCTGGGGGATCGCGCCCGCTGCGCGCCACTGCCAGCAGCCGGAAGCCCGCCGCGGCACCACCCGCCGCCTCCTGCGCCGGGTGCGCAGCAATAGCCGCTTCCTGCGGGTGCTCGGCCTCTATCTCCTGCTCTGGTGCGCCCTGCAGCTGATGCAGACGGCCGCCCTGCTCTACCTGCCCGTGGTGATGGGCGTGCCGGAGGGCTGGAGCAACTGGATCCTGCTGCCGTTCATCGTGAGCTCCCTGCTGGGGCTCTGGTTCTGGAACGCGGTGGCGAACCGCCTGGGGCGGGTGCGCGCCCTGCAGGGCGGCAGCGCCCTCTGGATCCTCGGCTGCCTCATGGCGATGCTCCTGCCGGGCCTCGACGCCACCGTGGCGCCCCTGGCCTCCGGCGCCAACATGCTCCGGCTGGCGTTGCTGCTGCTCGCCATCGTGGTGGCGGGTCTGGGGGCGGCCACCGCCTACCTGATCCCCTGGGCCCTCCTTCCCGATGCGATCGATGCCGATCCGGAGAAGCCCGCCGGCCAGTACAGCGCCTGGATGGTGCTGGCCCAGAAGATCTGCATCAGCCTGGCCCTGTTCTTCTTTGGCAATCTGATGAGCCTCAGCGGCTACGTGGCCGCCCGCGGGGTGGAGCAGCCCGGCAGCGCCCTGGTGGCCATTCGCCTCTGCATGGGCATCATCCCGGCGGTGTTGATCGTGCTCGGATTGATCGTGATGCGCCGCTGGCCGGAGCGGGGAGCCCACCACAGCTTCGAAGCTGCTGTTCCCGGGGAGGCGCTGCCATGAAGCTTCGCCTCCCCCCCCGCCTCCGCTCCCTGCGCTGGCCCCCGCGCGCGCCCCGCTGGCTGCGCCGCCTCGGCGAGAGCTGCCTGATCGGTGGTCAGGCGGTGGCGGCGATCGCCCGCGGCCGGATCGGCTTCAACGACCTCCTGGCGGAACTGCTGGAGGCGGGACCGGGCAGTTTCCTGATCGTGCTGATCACCGCCCTGGCGGCGGGCACCGTGTTCAACATCCAGGTGGCCGCCGAGCTCTCCCGCCAGGGGGCCGGTGCCACCGTGGGGGGCCTGCTTGCCCTCGGGCTCTCCCGCGAGATCGCCCCCCTGCTCACCGCCACGCTGCTCACAGGCAAGGTGGCCACCGCCTACGCGGCCCAGCTCGGGACCATGAAGGTGACCGAGCAGATCGATGCGATCACGATGCTGCGCA
>JBJTWS010000292.1:0-13897 GCA_046081905.1 Synechococcus sp.
TGATAAAGAAGGGCCGAGCCTCTGGCCCATCTCGGCAAGGGTGAGCATGGCATGGTTAATCTCTCCATGCGAAAGCAATATCCCTAGCTCAATCAATAGCACATGGGCCCATCCCGAAGCCGTGGACTCACTGCCCTTTGAAGACATGAGGACTTGCTTGCTTTCCTCGATCAGCCCTCTGGACTCCGAAATGTTCCCGAGGGCGGAATATAGCTGAGCGAGGGCCGAGTAGACAGCTATGCGAAGGCCTGGATCGGATTCATTCAACACCGCCATTATCTTGATATTTTCACGATGATAAGCGATCGCAGATTCAAACTCGCCTTTCTCACTCGCGATCATGGCCGCTAGCCCTAAAGCGGAAGATCGCAGAACGTTCTCATCCTGGGCTTGAGGATGCCGATAGGCCTGTAGCACCTCCTCAGCGACTTGCTTGCCAAGGCGCAGGTCGCCAGACGTGAGGTAGGTGCTTGCCAGGTCAATACGTCGTAGATTCATCTCCTTGGTCATCCCAGTTTTTAGCCAAGCCTGAAGCGCCCGGCTTTGGGCGTCAATCAATCGTGGGTATGTAAAATTGGCCTGTTTGTTTGTTAAAATTCTCCTGACAACTTCATCAGCTTCTTGCGCTTCTCGAACGGCCTTGCTTGTGGCCGATCCTGAAGCCGGAAGGTCCGATGCAGGTGCTGACGATCCCGAAGGTGCATTTGGTTGTGGAGCTGCCTGGATGGCACTGCCGACGGCAAAAGGCAGTGCCGCCATGAGAAGAGTTGGCCACGACATACCGCTCATGACAATCCGCCTGTTAACTCAGAGCCCTAGGCTAGCAGATACGCCTCTGAGATAAGGGCCTTTGGCTGCGAAGGAAACACCCCGGCCATTCCCCGATCGCAAAGAGTCGATGGAGCCGAAGCGTGGATCTTTGACCTGGTTCTTTGCCAATTTGACCATATCTTCAAGTTTGCAGGTCAGCTCTCCGGACTGACCCAGACCAGTGTAGACAGCGAACGCCCGCTGATCTCCCGTACCGTGACTGGCGCTACCAAGCTTGTAAGCTGTCTGTGCAATCAACGGTATCTCAGGTTGGCGGACTCCTGTGGCTTCTGGATTCTGCCCAAGAATGCTGCCGGCGAGGCAGTCCGCTTGTAACTCAAGATGAACCGTGTCGGATTGTATCTGAAACTTTGCCTGGATGTAGTGGCCGTACTCATGGGCCAACGCATACCCAATCGCAGCGGGTCCATAGGCTTCATAGAAAGGTCTCAGTTGATCCACCACAACGAAAATCGTATTGGTGGCCGGACAGTAGGAGGTACCACCAACCTCGAAGCGAAGATGATCCGAGATCACAGCCGCACAACCGCCAAACACCTTGGTATTCGCGCTGATGCTGCTAATGATCTGCGGTGGTGGAACCTGGGAAAGCTGGGGGTCGAGCTTCCAGATCGCCAGGATGTACTGGGAATAGCGCTCGATGGTTTGCTCCATGCTCTCTACCGCCCGTGCTGGTTCCGCGCTCAGGCTGAACAGGCCAACCGCCGCAGAAACGGAGAGGGCGCCAAGGTGGATGCGATGACGGCGAATCCGAATGTGAGCCTTGCCGAAAAGGCTGCTTCCGTTCATGAGAATGCTTCGGATTTCGTCTCAGGTTAGCAGCGAGTAATCCATCTTGTCAGTGTCGCATCTGCAATCCATGAGGATGAATGCGCGTGGGTCATCCACCATTCTGAGCTTGTTGTAGCAGCCAGTCCAGAACCTCCTCCATGCGCCACAGCTTTTTATCCGCTCTCCGTGACAGAAGTGTGGCATCCTGCTACCTGCTTAATGGACTGGCCTCCGGTTTCCTGCTCCCAATCCCACCCCGATAGACCAGCGCCGATGGGTGCAGCTGTGGAGTGAGCCTAGGGGAACCATCCGACCCCTTAGCGGTTTCAGGCTTGCCAATACTCTCGTGCTGCACGGGGATCAGCTCTTCCGCGACCGATCAACCCTTGCCAGGCGGGAGCGATTCAGCAATTCAACCGGTGCCTGTGCCGATGGAACCTCCTCTCGC
The DNA here is from genome assembly GCA_046081905.1 of Synechococcus sp. Taxonomy (GTDB): domain Bacteria; phylum Cyanobacteriota; class Cyanobacteriia; order PCC-6307; family Cyanobiaceae; genus CBW1002. The sequence goes on from JBJTWS010000292.1 coordinate 2,051, forward strand.
CCACCCTGGACAACGGTGTGACCAGCGGTTACCTCGCAGACCTGGTGGCTGTTCACCACAATGACGATTCCCTGTCACCTCTTTTGGCAGCTTTACCATGTCGGCATCCGGGTCGGCCTGTCTGTATCTACGCCTGCAAAGCTGTGGGGAGGATGCCTGTCTGGGCGGAGTGCTGGTCACTCCGCGGGGCCTGCTGCCGCTGTCACCTATCCCCCTGGACCCCCCGGAAGCTCCCGGGCGGATGCGCACTCTCCTGGAGCGTTGGCACCGCACCCTTCGCTTTGCTTATGTGCTCCACCTGGACGGCGCCGAACCGCTCGCCGTCCAGGCCACCGCGCAGGCCCTGCTTGCAGCACTGGAGGGCTTCTGGCGTCATCCTGGCTGGGAGGCCCTGCACCAAAGCCTCGAGGAGTACCCAGAGCTGCCGCTCTGTCTGGAGATTCCGCCCGCCCCTGTCGCTTCCGCCCCTGCGGACCATCCGCTGCTGCTGGCCGACCAGTTGCCCTGGGAGTCTCTGCTGAGGGAGGAGCGGCCGATCTGGCGCGTGCGGTCGATCACTGCACGTCCCCCCTCGCGGCTCGCACGGCCCCGCTGGCGACGCCCGCGTTTGCTGCTGATCAACGGACCCAGCGAAGGCCTCCAGATCCAGGAACAGGTCGGGCACCTCATGGCCCTGCAGGGCTCTGGCCGGATCGAGCTGGAGGTTCTCCGCAACGAAGGGAGCAGCGTCGACACGGCCCTGGACCGACTGCGTAACGATCCACAGGGTTGGGATGGGCTCATCTACCTCGGGCATGGTGAGTCCAGCCCGCAGAGCGTCGCTGGACTGCGGCTGGAGCGTGGTCTGCTGGCCGGTCGAGCCCTGGTCGATGCCCTTCGCCTCGCCACCCCTCAGCTGGTTCTGCTCAGCCGCTGCCACGGCACCGATCTGATCCCCCTCTGCCTGGAGGCAGGGGTTCCCTGGGTGCTCGCCTTCCGCGGCGAAGTGCCCGATCCGATCGCCCTGGCGGCGTTTGCTCCCTTCTGGCAGGCACTGCTGGAGGGGTCCTCGCTGCTGGAGGCCACCACACAGGCGCGGCATGTCCTGGAACGCACCCATCCCGGCAGCAGCCCCCTGCTGAGCCTGGTAGGGCGGGTGAACGCTGAGCCCCTGCGCCTGCCTCTGCGGCGACGGCACCTCTGGTGGAAGAGACTGGCCCACAGCCAGAGGCGCCAGCTCGTGGCCACGGGCGCGGCGCTGGGTGTGGGGCTGCTGGCGTATGGCCCCGGATGGGGAGCGGGCCATCCCCTGGGTATGCCCAATGCCCTGCTGGAGTTCCGCCTGGAGGCCCAGACGGCCTGGCGTGACCTGCGGGCCGCACCCTCCGCGCCTCCTAAGGACACACGGCCTTCGCCGCTGGTGGTGTGGCTGCTCAGCAGGGGGTTGGCCTATCCCCACCAGAGTGAGCGGGTGTCGCGTCAGGCCTTGGTTTCGGTGCTGCAGGCGCTGCCGCCGGAGCGGGCGCCTGTGGTGGGGATCGACGTTGTGCTCGAGGAGACAGCCGATCCGCCGCTGCAAGCCGATGCCACCCAGGCGCTGGCGGCCTTGATCCAGGTACAGCGCCGGCCGGAGCTGTTCAACATCCACGTTCCGGTGAGGAGCAGGCGACCCGGGGCCGTGGGTGAGGCTTCCCGGCCGAGCCCGATCCTGCAGCGGAGTGGTCTGCGCAGCACAAGCGCCAGCCTGGGCATCCCGGAAGACAGCCCCGAGCTTCGACTCCAGGACTTCCCCCTCCAGTTGATCGAAGCGGTGGGTCCCGGGACCTTCGCCTGGACCCTGGCCCAAGGGGGAGGAGGCGCTCCACCCCGCGGGGGCCTCCCCGCCGGCAGCGTGATCGATTGGTCGGTGGACTGGTTCGCCCCCTCCGTGATGCGGATCGTGCGGATTGGCTCCCTGCCACCCGCTGCCCCTCTCCCTCCCGGCGCACGGGTGCTGGTGGGCGTCGACCCGCGGAGCGAGGCCAGGGGGAATGCCCCTGGCGCCCAGCCCGAGCCGGGCCTGGATCTTTTCGAGGTGCCGGCCGCCCTGAGCGCCCAGTCGTCCAGGCGGACAGCCAGCCGGACGCCGACCTCGTGGCTCAACGCTGCGGAGGAGAAGGAACTGCCCGGAGCCCTGCTGCAGGCCGTGTGGGCCGAAAGCCTGCGCCGCGGCTACTGGCTCACCCCCCTGGCCCCCCTGCCCACCATGACCCTGGCCGCAGGCCTGGGGGTGCTGCTGGCCGCCGCCCTGGAGCGCCGCCGCCAGCGCTTCCTGGCCCTGGCGATGCTCTCGCTGCTGGCGGTGCCCGCTGCCCTTGAACTGGCCCTGGGGCTGCGCCTGCTGGTGCCGCTGCTGTTTCCTCTCGGCGCCCTGTGGGCCAGCTGCCTCAGCCGGCGGGAGCGGGAGGGGTGAATCAGTCGGTCGGCCTGGCAAACAAGGGGAGGGTGAAGGCTGTTGAGGTCTTCAGCTCACGATCACTGTTTCATAACCATGACTACACAAATCACTGGCTCGTCCCCCATCTCTGATACAAACGAACAGGTAAGTTGCCCTTCCTTCACGGTCGCTCACTGTCAAGTGGTTTCCATCCCGGTGGAGGAACTGGTTTCTATTTCTGGTGGTGGACGAGCAACAGGTCCGGGGAGGCCCCCCTCGAGTGTGGACTCTGTAGTCGCCGGTGCATTTGGAGGCGCTATTACCGGCGCTAGAGGCGGCATCTTAGGTGTTTTTCTTGGTGCCATCGGTGGTGCAATGGCTGGCTCTGGGGGATTTTGGAAAAGTCAAAGCTTTGCGGTCTAATCACCATGTCGTTTTGGCCTGATCCTTTTAGTGAACTCTTGGAACTTCCCTGTCTGGTTGTGAAACGCGACGTAAGGGCAAATGGTTGCCCTCTGTTTCCGACACTACTCGACGTAGTTTTCCTAGATTTAGCCGTGGCGTAGTTTATTTCGTTAGCTCATTAGCCCATTTGCTCATTCACTTTATGACCTGTCAACTGCTTTCCACGTCTGAACTACAGGCAATCTCTGGAGGAATAAAGATGATTCCTCCCAGGCCGGTTCTGCCTGGCTGGGGTCGATGGCCTCTGCTGTTCATGCTCGAGCTTCCATCCAGGCAGCGGATTCCGCTTCCCATAAAAAAACCTCTTCAACGGTTTTAGTGAAAGTCATGTTCAGCTGAGCGTTCAATTCTGCGGTCTCAGCTGGGTCGGCCGATCATGACGTATTTGTCCAGTCAGGGAATCTGGCTGGACATTTTTGTCTGGCTTGGAGATTCGGCTAGGTGTTGCTTTGGTGCTGGTGATTTGCCTGCGCCTGGTGCCGCTATAGAGAGGAGGTGAATCAAAAGGACGGACGGGAAACAAGAGAAAGATGAAGGCCGCGAAGGACTTCAGTCCACAATCTCTATTTTCTCAAATGTCATTTCAGCCAGGAATCTTCAGCCGCATGGGAGGTGAGGTCGGCGTGCTACGCGTCGAGCGGAATGCAGAGCCTTATGGGGCACCTCTCATTGCAACATCAGAGATGAAACCGTTCAACCACGGCCTGAGTTCGTTACAACGACAACAGGAAGCGGAGACACCGCAGGTTGTAAGCGGGCGGGAAGAGCTGTTTCAAAACATAAGGCAGTCGGCAGTGCCTGCTCCACCGGCTGCTCAGGCCCCTTCGGCACCTACTTCGGACCCATACGAGGCCATCAGGAAGATGGACTTTACGTGGGGCGGCGGTTATAGGCCGATAACCGAAGAAGAGTGGGCTGCTGCTGGTGGCTCTTATATTGACGAAAACGGGGAGTCTCGTCGGGCCGCCAACCCTGCTGGGTCCGAGTGGGTCGCAGATGGAGATTACGGCTTGATGATGATGCGTGACGAAGGTTCACTGACATCAGACTGGGAACGGCTGCGGCAGGCGGGCTTTCTTAGCAAATACAACGCCGCTTGGTTCCTTCCTGATGGGCGCATAGCCGTTACGCTTCAGCAGCCTGGGGCGCATAAGTACGACACGATGACTGCTGTCTACTGCAAAGAATCTGAGACGGGCCAGTGGGTGCTGCAAAACGACCCGATGGAGTATAAGACGCGGCAAACCAGTTCACTGCAGTCTGACTACGTCGACCCTTTTGAGGAGTTTGTCGGTTCATTTGTAATTCCTGCAGCTTCGATGTACTTTGGGGGCACTATGCTTGCAGGTGCAGGTGCAGGTGCAGGTGCAACCGGGGGTCTGTCTGGGTATCTTAGCGGTGTTCTAGGTAATCAGGTTGCTGGAAACATCGCAGCAAAAGCGCTGATTCAGGGTGGGCTTGGTGGAGTTTCTGCCGAGCTACAAGGCGGCAATTTCGGAGAAGGCTTCAGGCGTGGCGCGCTCACTGGTGCGGCTGGGGCGCTTACCGCTTCCGTACTGGGACCACTGGGTCAGGCGTCCAACGCTGCCGTTGGCGGCGGCCAGCTCGGGAACATCGTTGGGAAAGCGGTTACTGGGGCTAGCACAGCCGCCCTTGGAACCGCAATGCGTGGTGGAGATGGAGATGAGATTCTGGAGAGTTTTGGTTACGGCGCGTTGGATGGTGGTGTCACCGCCGGGCTGCCCGTGCTGAGCCAGACGGCGAGCCAAGCTGTCGGCGGCGGAACGCTGGGGATGATTGTTGGCCGTGCGGTGCAGAGCGGTGGCACAGCCGCCCTTGGAACCGCAATGCGTGGTGGAGATGGAGATGAGATTCTGGAGAGTTTTGGTTACGGCGCGTTGGATGGTGGTGTCACCGCCGGGCTGCCTTCGCTGAGTCAGGCCGCCAGTGATGCCGTCGGCGGTGGAACCTTCGGTACTGTCGTGGGTCATGCGGTCACAAGCGGGTTCAACGCCGCCCTGGCCACCGCTGTTCAAGGCGGGGATGGGGAGGCGATCCTGGAGAGCCTCGGGATCGGGGCGTTGAACGGCGGACTCACCGCAATCAAGGAAAGTCTCGACTCCGGTGCTCTGGGCGGCGGCACAAGCGCAGGCGGTTTTGCCCTGAATGGGCAGCCGGAGCTACCTGCACCAACCTCGCCATTACTTCCTGACATGGCGCCTGGAGCGGACAACGAAGCCGTCATCAACCAGCTGGCAGATCAAGGTCTGGGCGAACTAGTTCCCTACCCAGCACACCACAACACAGACCTTTCTATCCAAAACGGAATGATGGCGACGGTGGGGATCGGAAATCTCTTCAGACACGAACAGGCTCCTCCCAATGGAGGAGGTGGTCGTGAGCAAGAATCCCCGAATTTCAGCACCATGCTCGGCGAAGGGGGCGAGCGAAGCCTCTCGGCCATAGACCCAATCACGGGATCAGGCCTCATTCACTCACGGCAAGAAGATTCACATTTTATTCTGCGCGAGGCTGTGTATACTCAGTGGCCAGAGTCTATTTCGAGAATAGACATTACCGGCCGGCACATCGCCGAGGATTCAGCTCCGATTGCACCCAACACCGACTGGCTTGGTCAGCAGTCTTCTCGTCCCAGAGGAGGTTGGCCTAATAGCGAGAGGCATGGCAAGGCATGGGAGGCATCCAGGCTTTATCAGCCTCTTGTTTTCAATTCCCGGTCTGCTAAAGGCGAATGGGGTATTGGTGTTTCGCTGCCTACAACCCCGGCTTCTCGTTCCTGGGGGCCTCTGGCTGCGGAGACAGCTCTAGGAACCGCTGGCGCAAGATTCTCCCCAATGGAAGTACGGGCGGGCAGCTGGCTTCAGAATATCAGTGAATTGGCTATTGCATAGTTTCGGCCTGAGTCAGCTTCAATTGTCGGAGTCCCTCACTCATTCTCGTCATGATCGTTGATCTGCTGTCCACATCTCAACTCCAGAGCCTATTTGGAGGAAGAAAGACCACGTCTCCGGTGCCGATTCTTCCTGGCCCTCTCGATCGATGGCCTCTACCACAAAAGCCGGAGACTCCTTCCAGATCCCGCATTCCGCCTCCAGAGCTGCAGCCATTTGGTCGGCTTTGAGGGAATCACTGACCCCTGATCATTGATCCCACTGAAGCTCCAAGGTTCGATGGCCTCGTAGACGCTCAGTCCAGCCAGATCCTCTGGCTGGACTTTTTGATTTCAAGGATAGTCCATCCATATGCGGGCGCTACCCAGCGCATCCCTGTCCCCATGGGTTTCTCCAGCGCACTTGGGGAATCGAGACCCTGCTCGTGGCAGATGCGCCACCTGTGGACTCCTGAGCCCCCGTCCTGAATCAGATCAACAGCACCGAAACAAGCCCTGTGTGAAGGGGTGGGGCTCCTCGCCCTTCCCGCCTCTCCTCTCTCCTCTTCTCACAATGGCCTGCTCCACTTTCGCCCGGACTCTTTCTGCTGCCGCTCTATCCCTGCTCGCACTTACGACTCCCCAAGAAGCCCGTGCAGACTCGATGGTGGACGTGCAGGCGATGATCCAGACCCTGAAGGCTCTGGGAACTCAGGTGACTGCCTCGGAGTGTCAGCAGAAAGACCTGAACGGTGCTTATCATCCTGACAAGGATCTGCTGTTGATCTGTGTCAATAGTCTCCCTGACGACGATCCCGCATCCCTGTGGGATGTGCTGGCCCATGAAGCAACCCACAAGATGCAGGCTTGTGTTGGGGGAGCGATCATGCCTCCCTCCCATGTTGGCCGTATGATGCGTGAACTCACCGCTATCTACCCCGAAGCCGTTGAGATCCTAAGGGCTTATCCCTCCGCGCATTCGCGAATGGAGCTGGAGGCTCGCTGGATGGAGATGCAGTCGCCCCAATTTGTCTTGAACGCCCTGGCTATGGCCTGTCGTCGAGGATGACCGTGACCTGGTCCAACCATGCCTATGCGACTCTCTGGCGGCTCGCTCCCGCCTTCACCGGCGAGCTTCGTCCGCAGCCTTTCTCGCTCCCTCTGGCCCTCGCCTCGCTGAGCGATCTTGGCCTCGACAATGTAGATCCCGATCCGGGCACGGATCGACGGCTGTATGGTCTGAGCGATCCTGCCTTCGCACTCCTTGCTCGTCTCTGCCTGCGCTGTCGCGCCAGTGCCGAGGCCAAGGCGAAACTCGAAGTGCTCTGGCGAAAATGCAGCGATATCCTTTCACGCTCCACCCAGGATGCCGATCCTGCTGTGCCGGATCTCGCGGACATGGCCAGCTTCATTCTCGACGACGTCGGGGCTCTCGATCCCGATGGGCCCGCGGAGAAGCAACCCTATGTGCCGTTTCTTCTCTCCATGCTGCGGGGGTGGGATCCTGAACGCGCCACGTTGCCTACGTGGACACGGGTGGCGATCGACGGACATGCGCCCCTGAAGCGCTATCTGCGCAGCTTTCGCATCGATTTCATCTCCCCGTGGGCAGCCCTGGCCCATCGGGTCACCGACCACTCGATCCAAGCGGCTTGGTCTGACTATGCCGATCTTGGCATGACTCCCGATGAAGCACAGCGATTGCTGCAGGCTTTCCAGCAGGCCTATGCCACGGCCAAGCTCCACTATCGAAACCGCACCGGTCGTCGCACCGGCTGGTTGCCCGATCCCTCTTTTTTCAAGCAGGTGGATCCAACCTCCAAACCCGAAGATACGGAGGCGCGTCTGCGGGGCATCGTTCGCATGGTTCGCAACCTCAAGGTTGGGCCTCCGCTCCGGAGTCTCGATCGCGATGCTTCCGCCGACAAGTCCGATGCCGCACTGGATCCTCTAGAGCGTGCCCTGCGCGTCGACGAACGGCAGCAGGAACGGTTCCGGCAGGATGCCCTCTGGGCTGAGATGCAGCGCGTTCGCGACGAGGCCATTCGCTTCCCCCCTTCCTACAAGCCGGCCGCCCAGCGTCTGCGGGAGAATGGCGGACGTTTCCTCTGCGTCTGTCGCGGTCAGGCGGCAGGCCGGAGCATCGCCGGGGATGCGACCGATCTCCAGCGCAACCAACGGCAGATGGCCTGCGATTGCGACACCAGCCAACCCACCGTGAATCGCGATCTGGAGCACCTCCGGCAGTGGGCCCAGGAGATTGCGGTCGTGGCCGCCGGGCGTCTGGGGGGTGCGCCTGGCTTCGAGTCCCTGGGCAGCTCCGAGGCCACGATTGACCGTCTCATCGCCACCCTGGCGCACTCGCTGCTCGTTCCCCTGCGCCTGGGCGAGGAAGCCCCCCTCTGTAAGGCCATCGACCTTCACCTGCAGACCCGATGACATCCAGCTCACTCGACGATGCCAGCCCCGAACTCGTGGCGATTCCCCCGGACGCCATCCGTGTGGATCCTTCCCTACCCGCCGTGGCCAGCGATCGGGAACTGGCCATCGCCGCCCTCCACCAGGGCCTGACCGACCGCAGCCTCGACCTTCCCTTCGGACCCGAGCTTGATCCCGCCGACCCCACGCGCCTGCTGGCGGTGAATCACCTGGCGGTGCAGCTGCTCTGCGCGCCCCTGTTGGCCGAACAGGTCGCCGTGCCGCTCTCCTTCTGGAGCTCCGCCATCACCGCCCCGCAGTTGCTCCTGCTCGCCGCGGTGGATGACGAAAACGGCTGGGTGCATTGGGTTGGCACGCTCACGGCCCGTGAATTCGTGGCGCTGGCCGCTGAGGGAATTCCCGCGGAGGAAGGTTTGCTGCTGCCGGTTTCCCTGTTCCCCGGCGGTCTCACCCGTTTTCTCAGCCTGGTGCGCCTGATGCGGCCCGAGGCCCTTCCCCGCCTGGCCTATCCGCCCCAGCCCGAGGCTGTCGCCCTGGCCGACCGGGCCGTGACGGTGTGGGACTGGCTGAACGGGCGTCTGGCGGAGAGCCTTGCCTCCCTTGGCGGCACTCTGGTTCTGCCCGCCGCGGTGCCAGTGCGCCAGGCGGATCCCGTTCTTCCGCCCGGTAGTCCGGTGGGGGTGGCGCATGCCTTCGCGCTCCGCCAGGAAGACCTCGTCTGGGCTCAGGAGGATCCTGGGGCGCCGGAGCGATTCCTGCTGCTGATCGCCCTGGCCGGGCCCCGGCCCGAGCGCGATGGCCTCATCGTCAGGTTGAGATCCCAACAGCGCGGCGTGCCGCTGCCCGATGGCCTGCGCCTTCGCATCCGCCAGGGCGAGAGCGAGCAGATTCTCGTCAGCCGCGACAGCCTGACGTTGCAACTCAGCCTTCCGGGCGGATCCGACTCCATCGCCATAGCCCTCAGCTTCCTGCAGGGGGAATCGCTGGATCTCCCCCCCTTCACCCTCCTCCCCCCTCCCCTCTCGTCGTGAGTGCTCCCGAGCCTGTTCTTCGGCCGTTGCGGCGGCGGGCTCGTCAGGCCGAGGGCTCAGCGCTGGCGCTGCGGCTGATGGCGGCCCTTGGGCTGATGGTGGCGGTTGGCGACCTCGCGGCTCATGCCGGCGGTCGTCAGTTGGTCGACTGGGTGCGCCGCTGGCTCGGCAATCCCCCCATCGCGGCCGGCGGGGTGCGAGGCGAACCGCCGCGAACAGTTTGCCTGCTTCATCCCTGGCTCCCACCGGACGCCACGCCACCCCTGGCTCTCGTGCTGCTGCCCCGGCCCGCGTTGTCCACCGCCACCCCCATCAGCCGTATCAGCTTGGAGGACTCCTCTGGTCGCTTTCTTGGCACGGAAGATCCAGCGCCAGCGGCCACCCCAGGTAGCCTGATGCCCTGGCCTACGACCTGGCCCTCTCTGCAGCCCGGTCGCCGCTATCGCCTGCTTCTCAAGCCGGCCCAGACGGCCCAGACCGCCGCGCTGATCCTGCAGACCGGTTCCGAGGAGGACTTCCGCCAGACTCTTGACCAGCTGAGGCAGCTCGGCCGCGACCCCCGTGATTGGAAGCGGGCGATCGCCGCCCATCTGGAGGCCGCCGCGGCGCCCAGCGACACCAGCCGCGCCTGGGCGGCCAGCCTGCTGTTTGCGCCGGCAGCGCCGTCCAGCGCCAGCCTGCGGCGGATGCGGCAGAGCCTGCAGGACGCTCACTGCGCCGGGCCGAGGGGATGAACACCGTCTCGGAACATCTCCCGCCCCCTCACCGACGCCGCGCCGCCGACGGTCCCACTGGGTGAATGCCATGCACCGCCACGCCAAAGAGCGGCGAGTCGTGGACGTCGTCGATCTCCAACGGGATAGGGTCCTCCCCGGTCGCAGCGGCGCCAGGAGCCAGCGATCGTCCTCGGTCCGCAGAAGCGACCGCAGCAGGAACTCTCCCCGGTGCGCCACCACCACCAGATGGCCGGGCTGGGGATGGATCGAGCGGTCGATCACCAGCAGGTCGCCATCGAGCACGCCATGGCTGCGCAGGCCTGGGCCGCGGACGCGCATGTAAAGGGTCGCCAGCGGGTTGGCCACCAGAAGGGCGTTGAGATCGAGCAGCTCCCGCCCAGCTGGATCACGGAAGGGGAGGGGCTGATCCAGGGGCAGGCCGTCGAGCATCGGGAGCCAGGCGCATAGAACAGGTGTTCCAGTTGTCACCGAGCGTCCTGGCCTTTGCTGTGACGGCAACCGTCATCGAGGGCTTTACCGCCACGCTCCCACTGGCCAGCGCCACCGGGAACGCGACGCCCTGGTGTGGCAGCAGCTGAAGGCTCAAAGCCACCAGAGCGATTCCGCTCCATAGGCGGCCTGGAGCTGACGGGCGCGACGATCGGCCCTCGCCCGAGCCACCAGCCGGCATGAGCCGAGGGACCGGGCAGCCGCATCAAGCAGCCACACCCGCACCCAGCGGCGATCAACACCCGCCGGCTGGAGCTCGATGCCGATGGAGAGAGGGGAAGCCAGCGGGAAACCGTGAGGGGCAGCGGCCCTGCCGCGGCTCAGATCCTCCTCGGCCAGAGCAGGCCAGCGGAAGGTCGCGTCGGTCCGCCGCCTGACTCACCTCCACCACCGGTTCCTCCTCCCCCACCACCGGAGCCGGAGAGCAGTGGACCCTGCTGCGGGTGCTGGCGGGCACCCACCGCACTCATGGGCGGGAAGTTGCGGATAAAGTCCGCCGTTCCAGTCACCAGCTGCCAGCACTGAGGGGGAATGCTGGTGATGAAATGCAGCTCGTTGCACTCCCGCCAGTGGCTCAGGGTCAGAGGTGAGCTCCAGGGGCTGGCCTGGTTGTGGCTGGTGCCCGACGGCACCCCTAGCCATACGTCCCGATCGCTGGAGCGTTGGCCCAGCTGCAGCATCACCCCATCGGGGCGCGTCACCTTGCCTAAATGGGTGCTGGCGCCTCGGATTGAGGTGGAGCCGATGAACAGCGGCGCTGGCAGCTGGATCAGCGGCGGCGGTGAATCAAAGAGACCCTGGTTCTGGAGAGTGAATTCTTAGTGGCCCAGGGCGATGCCACTGCGCAGCTGGTGGCCGTTGGCATAGATGCTGGCGCCGATCGCCGATGGGAGCCCGCTGAAGCTGTTGCCCGAATAGCCGTGCAAGACGACCTGACACTCCTATGGGCTGTCAAGTGCCTCGTTCCCCTCGGCTGATGGGTCAGGAGATGCCGGATCTGACCAGCTCGGCCACGATGGCCGTGAACCAGCGCTGGCTGCCCAGCCAGCCGCCATTGGCGCTCAGTGCCACCGCCATGTGGGTGTGCTTGTGGGTGTCGACACCAACCACGACATCGTGGTTGTTGCTGGTCTCGACTTCAGGTGCTGGCGCTGGGCTCATGGCAGCTGGGAACGGGAGGGGGTGCAACCAGCGGGGCAGACGGACAGGCCATTCACGGGACGAGAACGTCGGACTCCTATGAGGTCACGGGACTCCCCGGCCTGACTGACCGACACATCCCACCCACGAGACTCACGAGACCGCTAGTTGCGGCGTGTGATGGAGCGGTAATCGCGGTGGCAGCTCAATCCTTGAGAACCAGGTTTCCGCCTTTTTCTCTCTGCTCCTGCGGCTTGGGAT
>JBJTWS010000293.1:0-8384 GCA_046081905.1 Synechococcus sp.
GCCCGCGATTCCGAGGTCGATGTGAGCCAGCAGCTGCTGCAGCTGGAAACCCTCGCCACCCGGCGCCGTGAGGAGATCTTCAGTTCCCTCACCCCGGCCCAGAAGATCCAGGTGGCCCGCCACCCCCAGCGACCCAGCACCCTCGACTACATCCAGCTGATCTGTGATGACTGGATCGAGCTGCACGGCGACCGGCGCGGCTCCGACGACAGGGCGATGGTGGGAGGTGTCGGCCGCATCGGCGACCAGCCCGTGCTGCTGCTGGGTCAGCAGAAGGGGCGCGACATGAAGGAGAACGTGGCCCGCAACTTCGGCATGGCCTCCCCGGGCGGTTACCGCAAGGCGCTGCGGCTGATGGAGCACGCCGATCGCTTCCGCCTGCCGATCCTCAGCTTCATCGACACCCCCGGGGCCTACGCCGGCGTCAAGGCCGAGGAGGAGGGCCAGGGAGAGGCGATCGCCGTGAACCTGCGCGAGATGTTCCGGCTGCGGGTGCCGATCATCGCCGTGGTGATCGGGGAAGGGGGCTCCGGCGGGGCCCTCGGCATCGGCGTGGCGGACCGCCTGTTGATGTTCGAGCACAGCGTCTACACCGTGGCCAGCCCCGAGGCCTGCGCCTCGATCCTGTGGCGGGATGCCGCCAAGGCGCCGGCGGCGGCGGAGGCGCTCAAGATCACCGGGCCCGACCTGCAGCGGCTCGGGGTCATCGACCAGGTGCTGCCCGAGCCCGCCGGGGGCAACCACTGGGCGCCGCTGGAGGCCGCCGCCACCCTCAAGCTCGCCCTGCAGCAGCAGCTCGAGCAGCTTTCCGCCCTCGATGAGCGGCAGCTGCGGGAGCAGCGTTACGCCAAATACCGCGCCATGGGCCGGTACGAGGCGGCTTCCCCTACCCCAGAGTCCGTCGCAACTGTTTAAGGTTCCAGCCGAACGCGCGAGCTCGTTGGCTGCTGCTCTGATCACGGGTGCCTCCCGGGGCATCGGCGCCGCGGCGGCCAGGAAGCTGGCGGCTGCCGGCTACGACTTGCTCCTGCTGGCCCGCTCCCTGCCGGACCTCGATGCCCTGGCGGAGGAGCTGCGGACCCACGGCCGCCGCATCGAGACCGCCGCCCTCGATCTGGCCGATTCCGCCGCCATCGCTCCCACCCTGGAGGCCCTGTGCAGCCGCGGGCTGGAGCCGCGGCTGCTGATCAACAACGCCGGGGTGGCCTACACCGGCGATCTGGCCGGGATGCCGCTGGAGCGCTGGCAGTGGCTGTTCCAGCTCAATCTCACCAGCGTGTTTCAGGTGTGCCAGGTCCTGCTGCCCCGGCTGCGGGCCTGCGGGGGCGGCCACATCATCAATGTGAGCAGCCACGCGGCCCACAACGCCTTCCCCTCCTGGGGGGCCTACTGCGCCAGCAAGGCGGCCTTGCATTCCTTCAGCCGCTGCCTGGCGGTGGAGGAGCGTCCCCATGGGATTCGGGTGAGCACCCTCACTCTGGGTGCGGTGAATTCGACCCTCTGGGATAGCGAAACCGTCCACAGCGACTTTGATCGGCGTGCCATGCTTGATCCTGAGCAGGCGGCCGATGCCCTTCTGTTTCTGGCCCAGAAACCCACCACGCAAGTGGTGGAAGACCTCACGCTCATGCCGGCCGCCGGCGCTCTCTGAGTTCTCTTCATGACCTCCACCCTCCCCTCCCGCTTCACGACTGGAGTTCCGGCGGCCCCCGACGCGGCTCCGCTGCCGGTGAGCCACCGCATCCGCGAGCGGCTGCGGGAAGCTGGGGTTTCCTTCCTCGCGAACGACAACATTTCCGCCTATTTGGGGGAAGACGAGCTCGATCAGCTGGAGATCGAAGTGGCCGGCAAGGTGCGGGATCTGCTGCGCAGCCTGGTGATCGATATCGAAAATGACCACAACACCGAGGAGACTGCCGAGCGGGTGGCCCGCATGTATCTCCACGAAGTGTTCAAGGGTCGTTATCACGAACAGCCCAAGATCGCGAGCTTCCCGAACGTGAAGAAGCTCGATGAGATCTATACCGTGGGTCCCATCAGTGTGCGTTCCGCCTGTTCCCACCACCTCGTGCCCATCCTGGGCAACTGCTGGATCGGCATCAAGCCCGGCGAGCGGGTGATCGGCCTCTCCAAATTCTCCCGCGTTGCCGACTGGGTCTTCTCCCGGCCGCACATCCAGGAGGAAGCGGTGATGATCCTCGCCGATGCGATCGAGCGCCTCTGTGACCCCCAGGGCATGGCCATCCTGGTGAAGGCGCAGCACTACTGCATGAAGTGGCGCGGCGTGAAGGAGCCCCAGACGAGCATGGTGAACTCCGTGGTGCGCGGCGATTTCCGCCACGACCCCAGCCTCAAGCAGGAGTTCTTCGAGCTGGTGAAGCAGCAGGAAGCCCTCCTTTCCACCTGAGGTTGTTCTTCTCGGTACCGCGCGGGGCCCCTGCGCGGGCCCCCTGGCCTCAGGGGCTCCCCACGCCCACCCGCACCGGTCCCACCGGGGCGGAGGCCACCCGCTGGGTGGTTCCTCCCCCACTGCGCACCACCACCACCATCACCTGATAGGCGATGTCGTTGCTGGTGGGTGTGTAGCTCGCCCCCTGGGCCTCTGGAATTCGCTCCCACTGGCTCCGCCCCGGCGCCAGGCGGTACCAGTGGTACTGCAGGGCCGGCCCCATGGCGGCCAGCTCCGCGGCGGCCTCCCCCTGCAGACTGGCCTGCAGCAAGGCCCCGACCCGGGCCTCCCCCTGCAGCACCAGCTGCTGCAGCCCCTCGATCCTCTGCTCCACCGCCCCCTCCAGCTGCTGATCGGCGGCGATCTCCCCCCGCAGGATGCGGATCTGCTGCTGGGGGGTGGCATCGAGGCCCGGCACGCACTGCAGGGTGCCGTCCTGGAGCTGGCAGCCCACCAGGTCCTGGGCCCGCAGACTTGCCTGGCCCCCCAGGGCGAGGGTGAGGGCAGCTCCGATCCAGGGCGACGGGGTGCAGATCCAGCGGTGCTCAGGGGAGAGGGGCATCGTTCGGGTGCAGCGGCTCCGATCCTGCCGCCTTTCCCTTCACCTGCCGCACCAGGGCCTCCACCCGCGCCAGATCCTTCAGCCCCGGCGCCGCCTCCACGCCGCTGGAGGCATCGAGCCCATCCGGGTTCAGCTCCTCCAGAACCCCCTGCACCGATTCGGGGCTGATGCCCCCCGCCAGCCACCAGGGCACCGCGGGACGGAAGCTCTTCAGCAGGGGCCGCGGGATGGCGTGGCCGGTGCCGCCAAGCACCCCCTCGACCCAGGCATCAAGCAGCAGGGCATCCACCACGGCGGCGTAGCCCTCCGCGGCGGCCAGGTCTTCCCGGGAGCGGATCCGCAGGGCCTTCCAGAGCCGCACCCCTTCCCCCAAGCGCTGCCGGAGTTCCCGGCAGCGCTCGATCGATTCGCCGCCATGCAGCTGCACCACGGCGTGGCCCGGTGCGGCCAGCTCCTCGAGCTGCCCATCGCCGGGGTCCGCCACCACCAGCACCCCCAGGCAGCCTGGACGGGCCCGCCGCATCGCCTCGAACAGGGGCGGGCGCTGCGGCGCCGCCAGGAACCGCGGCGAGGCGGGCACCCCAATCACCCCGATCGCATCCACCCCGAGGGCCGCCACCGCTGCCGCCTGCTCCGTGCTGCGCAGGCCGCAGATCTTGAGCAGGGGGCGGGGCATCCGGTCCGGGGGGCGGAAGGGCCTTTCTAGGATCAGAGGCGACCTTCCTTGGGCCCGGCCTGAGGCTCTCGATCGCGGCGGCTGTGGGTGAAGGACAGGGCAATGGCTGGGAACTGCTGCGGATCCGCGGGATTCCCCTGCGCATTCACCCCAGCTGGTTCGTGATCCTGGTGCTGGCCACCCTGGCGTTCCAGCAGCACTACGGCCTCTCCCTGGGGGAGCGGGAGCCGGCCTGGGCCGTGTTCAGCGTGTCCCTGCTCACGGCGCTGCTGCTGTTCGTCTCGGTGCTGCTGCACGAGCTCGGCCATGCCCTGGTGGCCCTGCGCCAGGGGGTGCAGGTGAGTGCCATCACCCTGTTCCTGCTTGGCGGGGTCGCCAGCGTGGAGCGGGAGTGCTCCACGGCCCGCGGCGCCTTCCTGGTGGCGGCCGCCGGCCCCGCGGTGAGCCTGGTGCTGGGGGGATCGCTGCTGGCCCTCCAGCATGGCGCGGCCCATGCGTCGCCCTTGCTGGGGGAAATGCTGCAGGAGCTCGGTTCCCTCAACCTGATGCTGGCCCTCTTCAACCTGCTGCCCGGCCTGCCCCTCGATGGCGGCCTGATCGTGAAGGCCCTGGTGTGGCAGGTGACCGGCAGCCAGCGGCGGGGGGTGGAGGTGGCGAACGCCTGCGGCCGTTTTCTCTCCTATCTCGCCCTCGGTCTGGGTACGGTGCTGCTGCTGCGCGGAGGCGGCATCGCCGGCGCCTGGCTGCTGCTGCTGGGCTGGTGCGGGCTCGGGGCCGCCCGCAACCAGCGCCAGATGCTCGCCCTGCAGCAGGCCCTGAAGGATCTGCGGGTACGCGAGGCGGCCCAGCGCCGCTTCCGGGTGCTCGAGTCGTCCGCCAGCCTGCGGCAGCTCAGCCAGCTGCGCCTCGCCGAGGACAAGGGCCCCACCGACTGGGTGCTCGTCTGCGACCGGGGCCGCTGGCGCGGCGTGATCGACGATGCCCCCCTCCAGTCCCTGCCGGTGCAGCGCTGGGATTCCGAGCGCATCGGCGACCACCTGCGTCCGCTCGAGAGCCTCCCCTCGATCGAGGAGGGCGCTCCCCTCTGGCAGGCCGCCCTGCGGCTGGAGGAGGGGCCGGTGCCGCGGCTGCTGGTGCTCAGCCCCGCCGGGCTGCCCTGCGGCACGATCGAGCGGCCGGAGCTCTGCGAGGCCGTGCTGGCACGGCTGGGGGTGCGGCTGCCGCCGCCCCTGCTCGATCTGGCCCGCCGCCAGAACAGCTATCCCCTCGGCCTGGCGCTCGGTCAGGTGGCCCGGGGCATGGTGGCCACCGGGGAAGTGAGCGTCAGCCCCTCCCTGTAGCGCGCCAGGCCCTGCGCCACGGCGGCGCGCTCCGCTGCCGTGGGGGGCTGCGTCACCAGTTGCACGGGGGAACGGCCGGGCAGGTGCCGGCGGGCGCTGCGAAGCAGTTCCTGCAGCAGCGGATGGCCGGCGGGGGGAAGGGGCTCGCCGCCCCAGCGGAGCAGGGGCTCCGGTGGTGGGGGGGGCTCGGGGAACAGCTGCCGCCAGAGCTCCGGATCCGGGCTGAGCTGGATCGAGCCGTGCTGCAGCAGTCCTCCGCGCCGCCACAGCTGGGCGCTGCCGATCCGCTTGTGGCCCCCGGGATCCACCAGATCGGCGGCGGTGGCACTGGCGAAGCAGCTGGCAACTCCGCCGCCCCCCCGGGGCCCCTCCTGGCCGAAATGCAGCGGCACGCCCAGGGCGGCGAAGGCCTCCTGCAGCCAGTGGCAGGCCTGGCGATAGGCCTCCTCCCGCCGGACCGGGGGATCCGGCCAGAGCAGGGCGTAGGTGAGGTCGCCGCGGCCGTGCAGCACCGCCCGGCCGCCGCTGGGCCGGCGCACCAGGTCGATCACCCCGGCGGCGGCCAGCTGGGGCCAGTGGGACGGAATGCGGTGCTGGTGGTACCCCAGCGAAAGCGTGGGCCGCGCCCAGCCGTAGAGGCGCAGGGCCGGCGCCCCCTGCTCGAGCAGGGCGTCGTCGAGCGCCATCTGCCAGGCCCCCTCCGCCACGGTGGGCGGCAGCCAGCGCCAGGGGCGGTGGCTCTCCTCTGGCGGCTCCTGGCCCGGGGGTGCTGGATGCTGGGAAGCGTTCATGGCACCGGCGGGCAGCGGCGATGTCCTGGGAATTCGTGGCCCTGCTGCCGCTCGGCCTGGTGGCGGGGCTGCTCTCCGGCCTGCTGGGGATCGGCGGAGGGCTGGTGTTTTCGCCCATGTTGCTGCTGGTGGGGCTGGAGCCCCACCAGGCGCTGGCCACCAGCTCCCTGGCGATTGTGCCCACCACCCTGGCCGCCAGCTGGACCCACTGGTGCGGCGGCACCCTGCCCCTGGCCGCGGCCGGCTCGATCGCCCTGGGGGCCGGGCTCAGTGCCGCCCTGTTCAGCCGGCTCGGTCAGGGGCTGGCGGGCTGGCATCTGCTGGCCCTGCAGGGGCTGATGTACGCCATCCTCACCCTCACGATCAGCCCCCGCGACGACCTGGCCCGCACCCTCTCCCCCGAGCGGCTGCCCCTGCCGGGCCTCACGGGCGTGGGGGGCGTGGCGGGGGTGGCCGGGGGGCTGCTGGGGGTGGGCGGCGGCCTGATCATGGTGCCGCTGATGGTGAAGGGCCTGCGGCTGCCGATCCGCCTGGCGATCCGGCTCAGCACGCTGGGGGTGCTGGTGTCGTCGGGCGCGGCCTCGGTGGCGTTCCTGGCCGATGGGCGTGCCCGGCTGGGCATGGCCCTGCTGCTGGGGGGGATGGCGGCCCTGGCGGCCCGCTGGTCGGCGGGGCAGCTCAACCGCGTGCCCGAGAGTCGGCTGGCCTGGATGCTCCGCGGCCTCACCCTGCTGCTGGCCCTCGACTGCACCCGCAGAGCCCTCAGCCTGGCCCTGCTGCGCTAGGGCCTGCCCCGGCCGGGGGAAGGGCTTCCCAGAAGCCCGGGTCCAGCTCGAAGCCGAGCACCGCCGCCATCTGGCTGAGCCCCTGGCGGCAGGGGGCCCCGGCGCGCTGGGCCCAGTCGTCGAGCAGGAAGATCCGGTGGGTGATCCACAGCTCCAGGCTCTCCGGCGCAAAGCGAATGCCCTCGCTGCGGCTGAAGCCGTGGGGCAGCAGCATCGCCACGTGGCGGGTGAGTTCGCCGCTGCTGCGCTCGAGCAGCAGCGGCAGCCAGGGGCAGAGGGCGTCGGCCCGCAGGGTCCAGAGGCGCAGTTCGGGAATCTCCGAGAGTTCGCGCGGATCTTCCGCCTCGCGTGGCCACTCGTAGTGGAGGTGCAGCCGTCCGGCCTCCGCCAGGAGATCCTGGGCCGGCCGCTCCCGCCAGGGGGCCAGGGGAGCCAGATCGAGGCCCCGCAGGCAATGGCTGGGGATCCGCAGGAGGGGTTCTTCCGCGGCGGAGGGAGTGGCCATCAAGAGCTGTGACAGCGCGGCTGGGAAGGCTGGACCGTAGCGGGGCGACAGCAAAGAATGGGGCCGATTCCGTTCCTGCTCGAGCAACCATGGTGTCGACCCTGAACCAGGCTGAAATCCTGATCGCCCTGGTGGTGGCTGCCCACGCCGGTGTGCTGGCCGTGCGTCTCTGCTTCAGCCTCTACAAGGCCTGATGCACCCGGGGCGGGGATTGGCAGCATCGCTGGCGCCTGCTACAAGCAGGCAGACTCTCCGGGCCCTGACGACCTGATGCCGGTGCCCCCCTCCCGCCCCGCTCCACTCCGTCCGGTCGGCTCCCCCGGGCGTTCCCCGTCCTCCCGCCGTCCACAGAAATCCCGCCAGCGTCGAGAGGCAACTCCGCTGCGGGCTGTGGATGGGGCTGATCCCTTCGTGGCGCTGTCGGGCTCTTCAGCCCCGGTCGCCGCCGCCCCTTCCCTCACCCCCTCCTTAACCGAAGAGCAGAAGCAGAAGCTCTGCAGCCTGATCGGCCTGGTGGTGAAGATCAGCCTGGTTTCGGTGGTGGGCGTGAGCCTGGTGCGGCTGGCGGCGGCCTACCAGGAGCGCATGGAGCGCCAGGGCGAACTCAGCGCGGTTCTCGATATTGAAAAGGCCAAATTGCACCGGGCCCGCGAACGCTTCGATCAGCTGTTCAGCGTGGAGGGGGAGCAGCGTCTGCTGCGGGAACAGGACCAGTGGATTGCCCCCAATCGGCTGCGGATCGTGTGGCAGAGCCCGGACGCGTTTCCGTCTGTTGAGCAGTCTTCCCCCGCCCGTCCTCCCGCCAAGCCGGTTCCGTAGGTTGTGGGGCGCTTGCGCGCCTCCATGATGGCCACCCCCGCCGCCACCCCCGGAACGGTCCTGATCACCGGAACCACCTCGGGGGTCGGCCTCAATGCCGTCAAGGCCCTCGTGGACCGGGGCTGGACCGTGGTCACCGCCAACCGCGACCCCGTGCGGGCAGCGGCGGCGGCCGATTCCCTCGGCATCCCCTCCGGCCAGCTCCACCACCTGCGCATGGATCTGGGGGACCTCGAGAGCGTGCGGGTGGGGGTGGAAACCCTGGTGGCCTCCCTCGGCCGTCCGCTCGATGCCCTGGTGGTGAACGCCGCGGTCTACAAGCCGCGCCTGAAGCAGCCGGAGCGGTCTCCGCAGGGATATGAGCTCTCAATGGCCACCAACCACCTGGGCCACTTCCTGCTGATCCACCTCCTGCTCGCCGACCTCCGCCGCTCCAGCCACCCCTACCGCCGGGTGG
>JBJTWS010000294.1:0-4383 GCA_046081905.1 Synechococcus sp.
CTTGGCTCAGCCCCCTCTGGCGGTGTCGACTGCCCCAGCTGTCAGAGGACTACAGGATTCAGACCGCCGCATTCTGGCTCTGCTGCTTCTGATGGTCACAGCCATCGGTCTGCTCTGCATGACGATGGGTGGCCTGGGCACTTTGTTCGCGGTGTACGTCAGTCCTGTGTTGCGATCGCTGAATCGATACACCGTGTTCGTGTACGGCGCGTCGGTGCTTTATTTGGTGGCTGAATTGGATCTCTGGTTGCGCGCCCGTGCCCAGACCCCGTGATTCCCGAACCATCCTCTGGGCCTTGCTCGGCCTCTGGGTGGGCATAGAACTGCTCTACAGCAGTCGCTGGTGGCCGCCGTCCTCCAGGCCCCAGGTTGCTGATGCCCTTCCTGCTCCTGTAGCGCAATCCACGCTGCAGTCCATCCTCCAGCCACGGCGAACGGCGCGGGTGTGGTTCGCTCCCTACTCCACTTTCCCGGAAGCTGGTTATGTGGAGAGCACGGCCAGGCGAGGTGTCTACGACACGCTGCTGGCGATTCCTTCCGATTCGGGCATCGCTGTCAACTACGGCGCCACCAAGCTCACCCCCGCCGACACCCTGTTCAGCCTGGCCTCTGCCCACGGTCTGGCCGCTGAATATCGCCTGGCGCAGAGGCTGGGCTACGGCTTCTATGCCCTGGATCTCGGCGCCGTTTCCGACCCGGCCGGGGCTAGCGCCCTCTGCCGTCGTACGCGGGGGTGTGTCCTCAGCAGCGACGCGTACGCCTTGTTCCCGATCATCGCGACCACGTCGCCAGCCCTGCAGCAGGGGCTGGCATCGCTGCAGCGCCGCATGCCGTTGCTTCCCCAGCAGAGCGCTGGCCCCAGCTGGGGGCCGCTGGTGTTCAGCCCTTTTCAATGGGGGCCTGTGCAGTTCACGCCCTCCAGTGGCGGCACGCCATTTGTGGTGAAGGCTTTGCCGCGGGCCATCCTCGAGATCTACCGCTATCCACTCAGCCGCTTTCCCGCTGTCGTGCGGCCTCAGTTGCGCCTGAACCACAGGGATGTACAGCTTGAGCTCGCTCCGGATGTGCAGACGGCAGAGCTCTGCATCGGCCCTGCCGGATCATCCGGCTGCAGGTTGCTGCGCCTCGGCCCCGGCCACCGCCATCTCCCCATCGGCAACCTCCTCCCGCCGGGCCGGTTGACCCGCCTCACCATCCAGCAGCTGCAGAGAACCCATCCCGGCCTCTCGCCCCTAGCCGTGAGCATCCGTGAACCCCAGGGCCCGCAGCCCTGGTAGGCAACTCAGCTGGTCTGAGCCAGGATCGTCGCGAGGTTCACCTCGGCTGATGGCGCCGTCACCCAGTCCTACCGAAGGCCCCTCGCGGGTTCTGGTGGTGGACGACGATCCGGAGTTACGTCAGTTCCTGCAGCAGGAACTCAGCGCTGATGGCCACCACTGCGAGGAAGCCGCTTCAGCGGCTCAGGCCCTCAACCGCATTCGCGCCGAAGCCTGGGATCTGGTGCTGCTCGATTGGACCCTGCCCGACTTCAGCGGTGTGGACCTCTGCCGTCGCATGCGCCAGGACCGCGATGGCACCCCGGTGCTGATGCTCACCGCCCACGACGATGTGGCGGAGCGGGTGCAGGCCCTC
Source organism: Synechococcus sp. (assembly GCA_046081905.1). Lineage (GTDB taxonomy): Bacteria > Cyanobacteriota > Cyanobacteriia > PCC-6307 > Cyanobiaceae > CBW1002. The sequence continues at coordinate 1,633 of JBJTWS010000294.1, forward strand.
GATGCCGGCGCCGACGATTACCTCACCAAGCCCTTCTCGATCGAGGAACTGCTCGCCCGTGTGCGAGCCCATCTCCGCCGCGCCGGTCAGAACCTCAGTGAGGTGGGCGGGGCTCTCCGACTGGCGGACCTGGAGGTCCAACCCGCAAGCCGCGAGGTGAGCCGGGCTGGTGTGCCGATCAGCCTGACCGGCAAGGAGTTCGATCTGCTGCATCTGCTGATCAGTCGTCCTGACCAGGTGCATCAGCGCTGCAGCATTATGGAGAGCGTCTGGGGCGCGACCTGGGTTGGCGACGACAATGTGCTCGACGTCTACATCCGTGCCCTGCGCCGCAAGATCGAGCGGCCCGGATCGCCCACTCTCCTTCAGACGGTGCGGGGTGTGGGTTTCATGCTCAAGGTCGGCGATCTGAAGGTCTGAAGGTCATCAGCTGGAGCTGAAAGTCGGCCCCTCCGCCGTCGGCATCGCAGACCTGCACGCTTCCACCCATCGCTTCCATCAGCAGCTTCACCATTGAGAGGCCGATGCCGCTGCCGCGCTCAGGGCTGTTGAGGCCCGCTGCCCCGCGTACGAATCGCTCGAAGATCCAGTCGCGTTCCTCCGGTACGACTCCGGGGCCCTGATCGCGCACGTGCAGCAGCACGGTGTCGGCGCTCGGTTGCGACCAGCTCACCCCCACAGACGCCGACGAATACAGGAGAGCATTGTCCACAAGGGTGGTCAGGCACTGCTGCAGACGGTCTTGATCCCCCACCACGACGGGTGAGGCGTCCCTGCTCTCATGCTTCAGATCCAGGCGCAGGCGCCCTGCGGCCTGGCATTCCAGTCGTTCGAACAGCTCGATCAGCGCGTCCTCCACCACGATCCGTTCGCGTTTCAGGCTCAGCCTGCCGGCATCCCGGCGTGCCAGATCGAGTAGGTCGCTCACGAGGGAGCGCATCCGCTCGGATTCCCGACAGATCAGCTGCAACGAGTCGTGGCTTCCCTCCAGGCCAGCCTGTTGTTTGAGCAGGCGCTGGCTGTGACCCCAGATCAGGGTGATCGGCGTGCGCAGTTCATGGGCCACCCCGTCGGCGAAGGCACGCTCCCGGTTCCAGGAGTTCACCATCCGTCCTTGCAGCGCATTGAATGCCTCGGCGATCGGCTGCAGCTCACGGGGTTGTTGTTCCAGGCTGATCACATCATTCGGGTTCGGCGGGGCCTTGAAGCTGGCCAGCTCGTTGCTGAAGTCCCGCAGGGGCTGCACCAGGCCCCTGCGCAGCACCAACCGCAGCAGCACGCTGGTGATCAGGCTGGACACACCGGCCGCCATCACCAGCAACCAGAAGCCCAGCCGTTCCTGCGCCACGGATGCCGTCACGTCCTGCTGCACCAGCAGGGCCACCCGTGAACCGTCCAAGAGATCGAGGGGCAGAGTCCCCACGAGCCATTTCGACGAGCCGCGTCTGATCAGGCTGGGCTCACCGCTGGCCTCGCCCGTAGACACCTCCGTGATCTTCACGCTCAGGCCCGGCACGGTGCCTGAGGCATCCAGCAGCTGCTTCAACTCGGCCCTGGTGCCAGCCCGGCGACCGAGGGAGGAGATCAGCTGAACGCTGGATTGCCTGTAGGTCTGGTTCCTCTGCCAGGTGGCCACCTGCTGGTGGATCAGCAGAAGCACGCTGTAGCCGGCCACAACGGCCAGCAGCGAAGAGCTCTGCAGCCAGAGCCGCAAGGATGGGAACGGCTGCGATGGCTGCTTCATTCAGGAAATCCTCACCCAATCTTCAGACACCGGCTGGACGAGGGGCTGCCAAGGCGGGCATAATGGACGTAAGTCTTAGGATCGACGCCGTCCATGACAACCCGTGTTAACGCCAGTTTGCTGGCACAGCGCGTTGCTTTCCAGCGTCTCACCCGCAAGATCAGTCGTAATCCTCTGCAGGCCGGTTTCACCCTGATCGAACTTCTGATCGTGGTAATCATCATCGGCGTTCTCGCGTCGATCGCGCTGCCTGCCTTCCTCAACCAGCAGAACAAAGCCCGCGTTCAGGGTTCCAACTCCCTGGCAATGGACGCAGCTCGCTCCTGCGCTGCTCTCCAAGTCACCGGCGAGCAAGCCCAGTACGCCATTCCTGCTAACACAACCAACAACAGTGCTGGCGCATGCCCCGCTGCAGGATCTTCTGTTATCTTCTTTACGACCTACCCTACAAGTTCTCTGCCTACGAACGCTGCGGCTATTGTAACAACAATTGGTGCTGTCTCGATGACTACCTGCGCGGCGGCCCCAGGGGTCACCGTTGGTACGGCCCCTAACTGCACCTGACCAACCATTGATTTGGTTAACCTTGGGAGCCGTAAGGCTCCTTTTTTTATGGTCTGGTGACCAGTTCATTTTACTGGCTTGGTCATCAGTCCAATCATGGTGGCTGCCTTTTATCGCCCGCCGCCGCACCGAGCGTTGATTCCCGTAGATTGGGTGTCGGCTTAGCGGGAGTGTTCTTGTCTTCACTTCAGGACCTTGCTCTGAGTGCCTATCAAGAAGGCAGGCGTGAGGATGCCCGTAGCTTGTTGCAGAAGCTTTTCTCTGAAGATGAGACTTGTGCAGTTGCTTGCCATCTGCTGGGCATCCTAGAGCAAGAGGAGGGCAGGGTCGTGGAAGCGCTTCAATGTTTTGAACGTGCATTAGCGCTTGGCCCTTCCGATCATGCCGTTTACTGCAACATGGGTAATGCCTTGAGAGGCCTAGGGGACTATGTCAAGGCGATT
>JBJTWS010000295.1:0-3572 GCA_046081905.1 Synechococcus sp.
TGGTGACCTATGCCGACCAGCCGATCGCCCTGGCGGGTGTGATGGGGGGGCAGACCGAGGCGGTGACGGAGGCCACCACCTGCCTGTGGCTGGAGGCCGCCGTGTTCGCCCCCCAGGCGGTGCGCCGCTCCGCCCGCAGCGTGGGGCTGCGCACCGAAGCCAGCCTCCGCTTCGAGAAGGGGTTGCCGCGGGAAGCCACCCTGGCGGCGGCCGATCGGGCGGTGGCCCTGCTGGTGGAACTGGCCGGTGCCACGGTGCGCGGCCGCTGGCTGCACCAGAAACCGAGCGAGCCGCACCAGCCCCTGCCCCTGCGGCGCGATGCGCTCCACAACCTGCTGGGCCCGGTGATCGAGGGCGGCGAGGAGGTGGATTTGGAGGACGGCCGCATCGTGGCCACCCTCACGGCCCTCGGCTGCACCCTGGAGGACGACGACGACGAGGGCTGGCGGGTGACGGTGCCCCCCTCCCGCCGCATGGATCTGCTGCGGGAGGTGGACCTGATCGAGGAGGTGGCCCGCCTGGTGGGCTACGACCGCTTCGCCTGCCACCTGCCCGATCCGCTGGAGCCCGGGGGCCTCGATCCGGCCCAGCGGGCGGAGCGGCGCCTGCGCGCCAGCCTCTGCGCCGCCGGCCTGCAGGAAACCTGCGCCCTCTCGCTGGTGCCGGGGGCAGAGGGCCGTCTGCCGCTGGCCAATCCCCTGCTGGCCGATTACGGCCACCTGCGCGACAACCTCCACGAGGAGCTGCTGCAGGCGGCCCGCCGCAACCTGCAGGCCTCCCAGCCGGGCTTCTGGGCCTACGAGATCGGCACCGTGTTCAGCGCCGACGGCCTGGAAACCCGCCAGCTGGTGGGGGTGATCAGCGGCGAGCGGCGCTCCGAGCGCTGGAGCAGCAGCGGCAAGCCCCAGCCGCCCGATTACTTCGCGGCCCGCGGCCGGCTGCAGGCCGCCCTCGACGACCTCAAACTCCCGGTCGAAGACCGCCCCCTGCGGGACCATCCGCTGCTCCATCCCGGCCGGGCCGCCACCGTGGCCGTGGAGGGCCGCCCCGCCGGATGGTTCGGCCAGCTCCACCCCGAGCAGGCCGAGGCCCTGGATCTCCCCGAAGCCACCTACCTGTTCCAGCTGGTTCTGGCGCCGCTGCTCACGGCCGCCACCCGCCGCAATCGCTGGCAGCCCGCCTTCGCCCCCTTCGCCACGGTGCCCGCCTCCGAGCGGGATCTGGCTCTGGTGGTGCCGCGCAGCACCCAGGCTGGCGAGCTGCTCAGCGCCATCCGCAAGGCCGGCAAGCCCCTGCTGGAGGGGGCCGAACTGGTGGACCGCTACAGCGGCAGCCAGATCGGCGCCGAGGAGTGCAGCCAGGCCTTCCGGCTGCGCTACCGCGACCCGAAGCGCACCCTCACCGACGAGCAGGTGGAGGCGGCCCACGCCAAGGTGCGCGCCGCCCTCGAGAAGCAGTTCGGCGCCCGCCTGCGGACCTGATCGGGTTCGGAGCGGCCGCGATCAGGAGTCCCGGCGCCGCAGCACCGCGAGGGTCTCCACGTGCGTGGTGTTGGGGAAGAAGTCGATCGGCTGGATCCACTCCGGCTGATAGGGCCCCTCGGCCCCGCAGAGGGCGGCCAGATCCCGGGCCAGGGTGGCCGGATCACAGCTGAGGTAGAGCATCCGCGGCGGCGGGCAGGCCAGCACTGCGGCCAGCGCCGGGGGCTCGAGGCCCTTGCGGGGGGGATCCACGAACAGGGCGGAGGCCTGCGGCAGGTGCTCCGCCAGCACCTCCCCCACCGTGGCGGCGGTGAACCGGGCCTGGGATGCCAGGCCGTTGCGCTCGGCATTGGCCACGGCCTGGGCCACCGAGCCGGGGTGCTGCTCCAGCCCGTGCACCGAAAAACCGAGGGCCGCCAGGGGCAAGCTGTAGGTGCCGATGCCGCAGTAGGCATCCAGCACCAGGGTGGACCCGGAGGCTGGCAGGGGAGCGAGGGCCTTCTGCAGCAGGGGCACCACCTGCTCCGCCTGGACGGTGTTCACCTGAAAGAACGTGTCGGCGCCGATCCGCAGCCGCACCCCGGCGAACCGCTCCTCCAGGAATTCGCGGCCCTGCAGGGGGTAGGTAGTGGGACCGAGCACGCGGTTGGTGCGCTCCGGCTGCAGGTTGAGGGCCACCCCCACCACCTGGGGCCAGCGCTCCATCCAGCGCCGGGCCAGGGTTTCGAGCCCCGCCAGCTCGTCGTGGGCGGCCACCAGCAGCAGCAGCACCTCGCCGCTGTGGTGGCCGAGCCGCAGGCCCAGATGCCGCAGGCCGGGTTCCCCAGCCAGGTCGGGATCGGCGGGCCAGCCGCTGGCCTCCAGGTCGGCCTTGAGGGGTTCGATCAGCTCATCGAGGCGCGGATCGAGCACCGGACAGTGATTCAGGTTCACGATCCGGTGGCTGCCGGGGCGGTAGTAGCCCGCCCGCAGGCGTCCGTCCGGCTGGCGCTGCAGGGGGAGCAGGGCCTTGTTGCGGTAGCCCAGCGGATCGGCGGCCGCCAGGATCGGCCGTGGTTCCGCTGCGACGCCCCCGATCCGGCGCAGCACCTCCCGCACCTGGCGGGCCTTCCAGGCCGCCTGGGCTGCATCACCCAGGTGCTGCAGGGTGCAGCCGCCGCAGCGCTCCGCCAGGATGCAGGGCGGCCGGCGGCGCTCCGGCGAAGGTGTGAGCAGCTCCAGCACCCGGCCCCGGTAAGAGCGGCGGGCGCGGTGCTCGATCCGCACCTCGGCGGCCTCGCCGGGCAGCAGGCCGGGAACGAACACCACCGCTCCGTCCTGGCGGGCGATTCCCTCCCCGGCGAGGCCCAGATCCACCGCTTCCAGGCGGAGTGTCTGGCCCACCCGCAGCCCGTTGGCACGATCCGCTTCAGGGCCGGGGGTGGGTCCAGAGGAGCCGTCGGGGACGGATTCCGGGGTTGCCGCAGAATGGCGCACGCTCATGCTGTCGCAGATCTGGGCCTCCCCGCAGCTCCCACGCTAAAAGCAAGGGGCGGCGAAGCTCGGGAGATGCTCCTTCTTATTACGCCGGATCGCGCGCCGGCGGAGAACCCACCGGCCTTCCTTAAAATCCCGGAGTGCTAGGTGCCTTCGATGAGCGTCGTTCGGGATCTGATCCTCCAGGCAGACAATGATCTGCGCTACCCGACGGGGGGTGAGCTCTGCTCGATGGTGGATTTCCTCTCCGGCGGCAGTGCCCGCCTGGCGGTGGTGCGGGTTCTCACCGACAACGAGAAGAAGATCGTCGACGAGGCGGCCCGCCAGCTGTTCGCCCGCAAGCCCGAGTACGTGGCCCCTGGCGGGAACGCCTATGGCCAGAAGCAGCGGGCCCAGTGCCTGCGCGACTACAGCTGGTACCTGCGCCTGGTGACCTACGGCGTTCTGGCCGGCAGCACCGAGATGATCCAGAACATCGGCCTGGTGGGCGCGCGCGAGATGTACAACAGCCTCGGGGTGCCGATGCCGGGCAGAACGCCGTAGGTCACCAGGCGCAGGTACCAGCTGTAGTCGCGCAGGCACTGGGCCCGCTGCTTCTGGCCATAGGCGTTCCCG
>JBJTWS010000296.1:0-3643 GCA_046081905.1 Synechococcus sp.
GGTGGACGTGCTGGTGGCGGGCGTGGGCACCGGCGGCACCATCACCGGCGTGAGCCGCTACATCAAGAACACCCTCGGCAAGCCCCTGGTGTCGGTGGCGGTGGAGCCCGCCAACAGCCCGGTGATCCACCAGGCCCTCGCCGGGGAGCCGCAGCAGCCGGGATCCCACAAGATCCAGGGCATCGGCGCCGGCTTCCTGCCCCAGAACCTCGATCTGGAGATGGTGGATCGGGTGGAGCCGGTGACCGATGAGGAGGCTATGGCCATGGCCCGGCGGTTGATGCGCGAGGAAGGGATCCTGGCGGGCATCTCCTGCGGGGCGGCCACGGCCGTGGCCGTGCGGCTCGCCCGGGAGGAGGCCTTCGCCGGCCGCACCATCGTGGTGGTGCTGCCGGATTCCGGGGAGCGCTACCTCAGCTCCGCCCTGTTCGAAGGGGTGTTCAACGAGCGGGGCCTGGCGGTCTGACGCCCGGCCGCGCGATCCGTGTTCTCCCCGATGGAGCCGGCGGGAACTCCCCTGTATAAGGGAGGCACCCGAACCCTCGCGCCCCGATGCCGGAGATCGATCCCACCAGCGGCCCCGCGGATTCCGATGCCCCGAGCCCGGTGACGCCTCCGCCGTCGGGGGCCGAGGAAGCCGCCGCGGAGGCCGTGGAGGCCGAGGCTCCCGCCAGCGAGGCGCTCGACCCCGGGGCCCCCGAGCTGCCGGCGGAGCCAGCCGCGCCCGAGCCGGAGCCGGTGGAGGCGGCGATGCCCCCGCTGCCCGAGGCTCCCCGGCCTGCTCCCGCTCCAGCCCCTGTGCTGGAGCGGGACGCTGAACCCGCTCCTCCTCCGGCGCTGAACGTGGCCCCGGCCACCCCCGCCCCCCTGGCGCCCGTGGCGCCGGCCCCGGCCGCACCGGCGAGCGCCTCACCCGCCTCGGCCCTGCCGCTGCAGTTCCTCAACCAGCTGCTCCAGCGCCTCGGAGCCGCTCCGCTGACATCGCTGGCCGATCTTCTGCCGGTGGCGCGACTGCTGCTGCTGGCCGTGCTGGCGGGCGTGGCCCTCAAGCTCACCGGGGCCACCCTGGAGGCGATCGATGAGCTGCCCCTGGTGGGCGGCCTGCTGGAGCTGGTGGGTCTGGTGAGCCTGCTGCAGTTCCTGGCCCGCAATGCCCTGCGCCAGCAGAAGCGCGCCGAGCTGCTGGAGCGCATCCGCCAGCTGCGTCAGGACCTGCTCGGCTGAGGGCCCCCGCCATGAGCCATCTGCGCGAAATCATGCAGCGCCTGCAGGCGCGCACCCCCACGCCCGCCACCCCCGCCCCCGTGCTGGAGCAGCACCTCAGCGCCTACGGGGAGAAGCTCCGCGGCTGCAGCGATCCAATGCTCCAGTACGAGTGGGTGTGGCTGGAGGCGCACCTCGAGGGCCTGGAGTTCTGCGCCAGTCAGCCGGAGATGTGTGCCGCGGCGGGCGGAGCCGCCCATGTGGCCCAGCTGCGGCAGGAGAGCGAATGCTTTCTGCCGCTGCTGCGCGGCGAGATGGAGCGCCGCGGCCTGGAGCCGGCCCGCCACCGGCACGCGGTGGTGCCCTCCGAGCACGCCTGGGAACTCACCCATGCGGGCATCCGGGCCGCCTGGGGATTGCCCCCGCTTGCGCCCGGCTGAGGGTGCTCCTCTCCGCCTCCCAGCCGATCTGGTCCCTGCCGCCGGAGCAGGTGCTCCGCACCCTGCAGACCACCGCCCGCGGCCTCAGCCCGGAGGAGGCGAGAACGCGGCTGGAGCGCTTCGGGCCGAATCGGCTGCCCGCCCAGCGGAGGCGGCCCCTGCTGCTGCGCTTCCTCGATCAGCTGGTGCACTTCATGGCACTGCTGCTCTGGGTGGCCGGGGCGCTGGCCTTCCTGGCCGGAACCCCGCCCCTGGGCTGGGCGATCTGGGCCGTGGTGGTGGTGAACGGCGTGTTCTCCTTCTGGCAGGAGTTCCAGGCCGAGCGCACCCTGGCGGCCCTGGGCCGCTCCCTGCCCCGGGAGGTGCGGGTGTGGCGCGGCGGTGAGCTCTGCGTGATCGCCGCCGAAGCCCTGGTGCCCGGCGACCTTCTCCAGCTGGAGGAGGGGGATCGGGTGCCGGCCGATGCCCGGCTGGTGGAGGCCCACGACCTCTACCTCGACACGGCGGTGCTCACCGGTGAATCCCTGCCGGTGGCCCGCCACGCCCAGGCCCAGGTGGCCCGGCCGGGGCCGGGGGCGCCGGAGCAGGGCAACCTCGTGTTGGCGGGTTGCACCGTGGCCAGCGGCCGCGGCAGCGCGGTGGTGTACGCCACCGGCGCCGAGAGCGAATTCGGCCATGTGGCGCACCTCACCGCCGCCACCGACCGCGGCGCCAGCACCCTGGAGCTGCAGATCCGCCACATCGTGCGCACGATCACCACGGTGGCGCTGGTGGTGGGGGCGGCCACCTTCCTGCTGGATCTGCTCTTCGTGGGCATGGGGCCGCTCGAGAGCCTGCTGTTCGCGGTGGGGATCCTGGTGGCCTTCGTGCCGGAGGGGCTGCTGCCCCAGGTGACCCTCACCCTGGCCCTGAACGTGCGGCGCATGGCGGCCCGCCAGGCCCTGGTGCGGCGCCTCTCGGCGGTGGAGAGCCTCGGCTCGGTGAGCGTGATCTGCAGCGACAAGACCGGCACCCTCACCTGCAACGCCATGGCCCTGCAGGAGACCTGGCTGCCGGATTCCGATCCCGCCCTGCGGCGCCGGCTGCTGCGGGCGGCCACCCTCTGCTCCAATGCCCGCCTGGAGCGCAGCGAAAATCCGAGCGAGCCCTGGCGGGCCCTGGGGGATCCCACGGAAACGGCCCTGCTGCTGGCAGCGGTGGAGGCAGGCCTCTTTCCCGAGCAGCAGCAGCGGCGGTTCCCCCGCCGGCGGGAGGTTCCCTTCGATTCGCACCGCCGCCGCATGAGCGTGCTGGTGGAGGCCGCTGCCGCACCGGTGGCCGGCGCCGCAGGGGTGCCGGACGATCCGGAGGACTGGGGCGCTGGCCCCGACTGGAGTGGGCGGGTGGTGCTCACCAAGGGGGCGCCACCGGAGGTGCTCGAGCGCTGCTCCACCCTGGCGGGCCCCCAGGGTCCCCGACCCCTGGGCGAAGCGGAGCGGGCCCGGGGTGCGCGCCGCCCACGACGGCTTCGCCGATCGGGGCTTCCGGGTGATCGCGGTGGCCCTGCGGCCCCTGGAGGAGGCGTGCGGTTCGGTGGGCCTGGCGCCTGAATCCACCGCCCTGGAGAACGACCTCTGCTTCCTGGGGCTGCTGGGCCTCTACGACCCTCCCCGCCCGGAGGTGGCCGACGCGATCCGCCGCTGCCGCGAGGCGGGCATCAAGGTGACGATGGTGACCGGCGACTACGGCCGCACCGCCCAGGCGATCGCCCGCCAGATCGGCCTGCTCGATTCCCCGGATTCCAGCGAGCCGGAGGGGGCCGATCCAGTGCGGGTGATCGAGGGGCCGATGCTCGCCCAGATCAGTGAGCCCCACCTGCGCCAGCTGCTGAAGTACCGCACCCGGCTGGTGTTCGCCCGCATGGCCCCGGAGCAGAAGCTGCGGCTGGTGCAGGCCTACCGCGCCCTGGGGGAGGTGGTGGCCGTGACCGGCGATGGGGTGAACGATGCCCCGGCCCTGCG
>JBJTWS010000297.1:0-4506 GCA_046081905.1 Synechococcus sp.
TTCCCGACCGAACAGCTCCGCCATTTGGGCCTGGCTGAGCCAGATGGTGTCCGCCTCCAGGCGCACATCCAGCGACACCTGGCCATCGGCGGCCCGGAACAGCAGCACCTGGCCGAGGGCGTCCTGTTGAGCCTGTGCGGGTGTGGTGATGAGTGCCATCAGACGCCAACCTCCTCAAGCATCTTCTCGGCATCAGGGATTCGGATTTCACCTGAGATGAGTTTGGGGAGAAGGGCATCACGCTGATTACCCAGTATTCGATTGTCTTCAAGATTATATTTGATCTTGACGAGCAATGCCCCAGCGATTCCATTGAACGACTGAATAACCTCCAGCGGAGGAGAAATCGTCGAAACCCCATCGAGAGTGTCTCTTGTGATCGTGCTGAACACTGAACCGTGCGCCCTTGCCTCCAGTATCTCCACAAGAGATTTCGTTAGATAGAAACAGAAATACTCGCCATTCGCCGCTTTAGATCTCAGACCATAGCAAGATTGGTTCATTGCCATATCCTGACCAGTCAGGCAAACCTTGCCTACGGTTCCCCTCGCAGAAATAATCGCTGTTCCTATTGGTAGGAGTTTTGACGAGCAGTTGTCAAGACCCAGATGCGTAATACTCTTCTCCGTCTGTATCACCCAGCAGTCAGCACCCGATGGAGCATCAACGACTGAGAACCAGGGGATAGAACCGTTCCAGTATTCATCGACGCTTGTCTTTGGAGTGCCCCCGCTGATCACGTCTACGAGTTGTGTGAATGGGCAGCACTGCCATCCACACGGAATCTCACCAAGTTCCGAATCCTCAAATGAATCGGGCCCCCGCCGTCAGGAAAGTTGTCGCGCGTGCTTTTGACCACGCGGGGGCTTACGGAGATGAGCAATGCGTCGTTACAGCGAGGCTGTCAAAGCTGACATCAGGAAGCGGATGAGTCCGCCTGCACGGCAGAGCGTGGCGAGGATTTCTGAGGAAACCGGCATTCACATCTGCACTCTCTACGCTTGGCGCAAGGGCTGGCGGCTAGAGGGGGAGGTGGTGCCGGCATCGCACAAGGACCCCGAGGGCTGGAGCGCTGCCGACAAGTTCACGGTGGTACTGGAGAGCGCCGGGCTGAACGCCACCGAGCTCAGCGCCTACTGCCGGGAGCGGGGTCTGTTCCCGGAGCAGGTGGAGCGCTGGCGGCAGGCATCGCAGGATGCCAACGAGAAGCCGGTGCAGACGCTGAGAGAACAGAGGGAGCTCGAGAAGCTCCGCGCCAGGACCAGCGCGAGATCAAGCGGCTGCAGAAGGAGCTGCGCAAGAAGGAGAAGGCCCTGGCAGAAGCGGCGGCGCTGCTGCTGGTCACAAAAAAGATGCAGGCCCTCTGGGGAGAGGCCGCATCAGAGGGTGTTGCCCAGAGTTTCCTCAACCAAAGCCACCTCCTGCCAGAAGCTGATCCGCCGCCAGAAGTGAATCCGCAGTTCATCTTCAAAGGCCTGGTGGGTGGGGAGATCGTGCCAGTGCTCGATGCGGGGGGCGAGGGCGACGCAGCGGCGCAGGTGTTCGGCGGCGTAGCGGTAGCGCTTCGGGCGGGAGTGCTCCAGGGCGAAGCGGATCATCGAGCGCAGCAGGACCGTGGCGGCCAGCGGATGGGCGGCCTCGAGCTGGTCGGCGGCCGGGGCGTAGAGCCCATAGGCCTCCCCATCCCACAGCTCGCTCTGGCGCAGCACCAGCTCCGCCGCCCGGCGTGGATCCGGCCAAGCCAGCAGGAACGCCAGCGCCGCGCGGGGATTCCCGTGGGCCAGGGCCCGCTCGAGGGCCTCCTCCTCCACCTCCACCTCCTCGAAATCCTTCAGCTGGCGCAGGTACTCCCGCAGCAGGTCGGCATCGAGGTCGTCCAGGAAGCCCTGCCAGCGCTCCTGCTGGGCCTGCTCGCGGCGGCCCAGGGCCTCGAGCGCCTCGATCCGCGGCCGGCGCACCTGGGCCCCCAGCCAGCGCAGCCCCTCCTCATCCACCCGCTCCAGTGCCGCCAGCGCCTCCTCCGCCCGGCCCGCCGCCAGCAGCCGCTCCGCCAGTGCCACCGCCACCGAGGGGCGATGCCGATCCTCGGCGCTGAAGCTGGCGGCGAAGGCGTCCACATCGCCCATCGCATCGGCGATCGCCAGCATCACCGCCGAGCGCTGGGGCGTGCCGCGGCGCTCGAATTCCCCGCGCAGCGCCTCCAGCCCTTCGCGCCCCAGCGGCTCCGCCAGCAGCCCCACCAGCCCATCGAGCTGGCGGTAGCCGTTGCACTCCAGCAGCGCCTCGGCGATCCGCTCCGCCGCCGCCTCGGGCGCCGGCCTGGCCGCCTCCACCGCGGCCGGCAGGGTCTCCAGCACCCGCGCAAAAAAGGCGCTGAGGCTGCCGCTCCCGTCGTGGCAGCGATCGAAGATCCCCTCCGAGAGCTCCAGCAGCTGCCAGTGCAGCTCACACGCCAGGGCCGGCGCCTCCTGGAGCATCCGGCCGCTGATCGTGGCCAGGTGGCCCTCCAGCTCGGTGAGCAGCGTTTTGCGCTTCGCCGCATCGAGGTAGGTGCCGGAGCGATCGATCGCCCGCAGGCGCTTGCGCACCTCCTGGGCGGCCTCCTCAGCGCTGCGGCCCTCCGCCAGCGCAAGCCGCAGCCGCCGCTGCGCCGCCGCGTTGCCCTGGCTCAGCTCCAGCAGCAGCTCCGCCAGCCGCGGCGCCCCCAGCGCCTCGAGGTTGCGGGCATTGAGGGTGGTGCGGGCAGCGGGCACGGCTCAGGCCGAAGCGTGGGCCGCTGGCCCCAGGTGGCTCGCGCCGCGGGCGGCGGCCCGCTCGATCTGGCGCTGGCGCTCGGCGAAGCGGGCCCGGTCGGCGTCGCTGTAGCGGCCCGCGCAGTGGCGGCAGCTCACCCCTTCCACGTAGCTCTCCAGGGCCCGATCGTCCGGCGAGAGCGGCAATCCGCAGGCATGGCAGAGGCTGTGCTCCCCCGGCTCGAGCCGGTGGTTCACCGCCACCCGCTGGTCGAACAGGAAGCACTCCCCCCGCCAGCGGCTGCACTCCGGCGGGATCTCCTCCAGGTACCGCAGGATGCCCCCCTGCAGGTGATGCACGCCTTCGAATCCCTCCTGGCGCAGGTAGGCGGTGGCCTTCTCGCAGCGGATGCCGCCGGTGCAGAACAGCGCCAGGCGCTTCGGCTGGCGCTCCGCCACAAGGGGGCGCAGGGTCTCCTCCACCCAGCGGGGAAAATCGCGGAAGCTCTCGGTGCCCGGATCGATCGCCCCTTCGAAGCTGCCGATCGCCACCTCGTAGGCATTGCGGGTATCCACCACCAGGGTGTGGGGATCGCGGATCAGGACATCCCACTGGCTCGGCGGCACCAGGGTGCCCACCGGATCCTCCAGGTAGGGCTTCAGCTCCGGGCGGCCGAGGGTCACGATCTCGCGCTTCAGCCGCACCTTCAGCCGGTGGAAGGGGGGCTCCGGCGCCCCGCTGAACTTCGCCTCCAGGGGCTCCAGGCCCGGCAGCTGCCGCAGCCGGGCCAGCACCTCCCTCACCCCCTCCTCCGGCCCGGCGATGGTGCCGTTCACCCCCTCGGGCGCCAGCAGGATCGTGCCCATCACGCCGGCGGCCTCTGCCCGCTCCTGCAGCTCCTGCCGCAGCGGCGCCAGATCCTCCAGGGCGGCAAAGCGGTAGAAGGCCGCCACCAGAACCGGAGCCGCCATCCCCGGTGCCCCCCTCAACGGCCCACGGCCGCCGGTTGCGGCTCCTCCTGCCAGGCGTTCACACCCGCCGCCTCCAGCAGGGCCCGGTCGGCCTCCACCGCCGGGTTGGAGGTGGTGAGCAGCGTGTCTCCATAAAAAATCGAATCGGCGCCCGCCAGCAGGCAGAGGATCTGGGCCTCGCGGTTCAGCTGCTCCCGCCCGGCGCTGAGCCGCACGCGGCTGTGGGGCATCAGGATCCGCACCGCCGCCACCATCCGCACCAACTCCAGCGGATCCACCGCCGGCTGCTCCTCCAGCGGCGTGCCCTCCACCGCCACCAGGGCATTGATCGGCACGCTCTCGGGGTGGGGATCCAGCCCCGCCAGCACCTGCAGCAGCCCGGCCCGGTCCTGCTCGGTTTCGCCCATACCGATGATACCACCGCAGCAGAGGGTCACCCCCGCCTGGCGCACCCGCGACAGGGTTTCGAGCCGTTCCTGGTAGGTGCGGGTGGTGATGATGCGGTCGTAGTGCTCGGGGCTGGTGTCGAGATTATGATTGTAGGCGGTGAGGCCGGCTTCCGCCAGCCGCTGCGCCTGGGAATCGCTGAGCATGCCGGCGGTGACGCAGGCCTCCAGGCCCAGCTCCCGCACACCCCGCACCATCTGCAGCATCGCCTCGAACGGCGCCCCGTCGCGGATCTCGCGCCAGGCCCAGCCCATGCAGAAGCGGTGTGCGCCGGCCTCCTTCGCGGCCCTGGCCCGCTTCAGCACCGGTGCCACCTCCAGCTCCGGCCGGCCCGACACATCGGCGCTGTGGTGCA